>NZ_KV793228.1:0-71319 GCF_001808405.1 Trueperella sp. HMSC08B05
CGGGTGCGGCAGGGTGCCGCACCCGCCGTTGCTCTGCCCCGCGTGAGACTGGCGGCGCGCAAGGGGGACCAGCCCTCGGGCGTTGCGCCGGGCCGGCCCACGCCACCCCCGTATCCGCACCCAGCACATCCGACAACCCCTTAGAAAGGACAGAACAATGACGTTCCTTGTCAACGATCCAGAAAAGTTCCCGGCGGAGGCCGTGGCAGGCTTCGCCGCAGCATACTCAACCTACGTCCAGCCCGTTCACGGCGGAGTCGTGCGGACGGGAGCCTCGCCGAAGGGGGAGGTGTCGATCGTCGTCGGCGGCGGTTCGGGCCACTACCCGGCGTTCGCCGGCTGGGTGGGCCAGGGCATGGCGCACGGTGCTGTGTGCGGCAACATCTTCTCCTCGCCGTCGTCCTCGCAGGCCACGTCCGTGTGCCGGGCCGCCGATAACGGCGGTGGCACCATCATCATGTTCGGCAACTACGCCGGCGACGTCCTCCACTTCGGCAACGCCGCCGAACAGCTGCGCGCCGAGGGCCAGGATGTGCGCATCTTTACGATTTCTGATGACATCGCCTCCAACACGCCTGAGAACCACCTGGATCGGCGCGGGATCGCTGGCGACCTGCTGGTGGTCAAGGCCGCCGGCGCCGCGGCCGCCGAGGGGATGAGCATCGACGACGTCGAAGCGGTGGCCGTCCGCGCCAACGCCCGCACGCGCACGCTCGGCGTGGCCTTCACCGGCTGCACCTTCCCCGGCGCCACCGAGCCGCTGTTCGAGGTGGCACCCGGCACGTTCGGCCTGGGCCTGGGCATCCACGGCGAGCCCGGCATCTCCGAGCACGAGATGATGAGCTGCGACGACATCGCCGCGATGATCATCGACAAACTCCTCGAGGAGGAGCCCGCCCGCGGCGAGGCCGGCTACGAAGGCCGGGTGGCCGTGCTGGTCAACGGCCTGGGCGCCACGAAGTACGAGGAAATGTTCGTCTTCTACGGGGCTGTTAAGCGCATGCTCGAAGATCGCGGGCTGACCATCGTGGGCCCGGTGGTAGATGAGCAGGTCACCTCGCTCGACATGGCCGGTATCTCCCTGTCGCTCATGTTCCTCGACGACGAACTCGAGCGACTCTGGCTTGCCCCCGCCGACACCCCCGCCTACCGGGTGGGTAGCGTGGATGCGGGCTCGGCGGAGCGGCGGGTCGTTGCCGACGAAGAGCAGGCCGAGATCGAGGCGGGCGCCCCGGAGTCGGCCGAGCAGGCCAAGGTGATCGCCCGCGTGCTCGCCGCGTTCGAGGAGCGGGCGCGCGAGGTGGAGCACGAACTGGGGCACATGGACTCCGTCGCCGGCGACGGCGACCACGGCCAGGGCATGGTGCTCGGCGCTACGGCGGCGGCCAAGGCCGCGCGCGAGGCCGTCGAGGCCGGAGCTGGAGCTCGCACCCTGCTCGCCCGGGCGGGAGCCGCCTGGTCCGAGGGCGCGGGCGGAACCGCCGGTGCACTATGGGGCGGGGCGCTCGCCAAGGTCGGAGCGGGCCTGTCCGACGACGCCGCGACGGATGACGCGGGAGTCAAGGCCGCTGTCGTCGACGGAGTGCGATCCTTCGTCACCATGGGCGGGGCCGCGGTGGGCGACAAGACCATCGTGGACGCCTCCGAACCGTTCGCCGACGCGCTCGCCGGCACCGACGCCGAACTCGTGGACGCGTGGGCCGACGCCGCCGACGCCGCCGAAGAAGCCGCCGCCGGCACCGCGAACTTCGCCGCAAAGAAGGGCCGCGCTCGCACGCACGGAGACAAGTCGGTGGGCACGCCCGACCCCGGCGCCACCTCCTTCGCTATCCTGATGAAGGTAGTCCCGCACGTCATCAAGTAACCCTCGGTGGGGGCGGCCGGGCGCCGCCCCCACCGGTACACCCCGGCCCCGGCACAAGGAGGACACATGCTCGCCGCCCACCTCAACGCACCCCACGACCTCGAACTCGTCACCAAGGACCGCCCCGAACCCGGCCCCGGCGAGGTCCTGCTCAAGATCGAAGCCAACACCCTGTGCGGCACCGACTACCGGCTCTACACCGGCGCGAAAACGGCGGGCGTGCGCCCCGGCGTCGTGCCCGGACACGAACTCGCCGGCCGCGTGGCCGCAATCGGGGAGGGCGCGATCGACATCATGCCCGACCTCGAAGTGGGGCGGCAGGCCACCGTGTCGATCGTCGTCTCCTGCGGGTACTGCCGCAACTGCCTCGCTGACCGCGAGCACCTCTGCCTCAACCTCGAACTGTTCGGCTACGGGATCGACGGCGGCCTGCAAGAATACATGATCGTGCCTGAACGCGCACTGCGCCGCGGGAACCTGTTCCTCACCGACGCCGAGCTCGACCCGCGCGCCCTGTGCCTCGCTGAACCGATCTCGTGTTGCCTCAACGGGCTCGACCAATTCAAGGTGAACTCGGGGGAGACCGTGGCCATCCTCGGCGCCGGGCCCATCGGGCTCATCCACGCCCAACTCGCCCTCGCCTCTGGGGCAAGTTACGTGTTCGTGTCAAACCGCGGCGAGGAGCGGCGGAAGGTGGCGGACCGGCTCGGCGCGATCGGCGTGGGGCCGGAGGAGCTGCCCGCGCGCGTGGCCGAGGTGACGGGCGGGGCCGGAGCCGACGTTGTCATCGTGTGCATTGGCGCCGAAGCACTTGCCCAGGACGCGCTCGAACTCGCCGCCGACGGCGGGCGTGTCAGCTACTTCGCCGGATTCCCCAAGGGCTCGACCTCGGAGCTGGAGCCCAACCTCATCCACTACAAGGAACTGGCCGTCACCGGCGGGTCCAACGCCCGGCGGCGCGACGTCAAGCGCGCGATCAAACTGCTCGAGGCGGGCAAGATCAACGTGGACGAGATCGTCACCCACACCTTCCCCCTCTCCCGTGTGGCCGACGCCTACCAGGCGCTCCACGACCGGGTAGGGGTGAAGATCGCGGTCGTGCCCGAGTAGCCGGGGCCGGGCCGCGCGTGGGCTGGGCCTTCGGCGGGGGTGCCTGCCTCCCTTTCAGCTTTCACGTCTTTCGTTTTCACGGCACGCAAAGTGTTTTCTCGTCACTCAAATGGCCGATTTTGGTGTGCACAAAACACTTTTGGTGACGATAAACGCGGGTGGTCGGGCAGCGCGAGGATTGATGTGGGTGGACCGGTGGGCTAACGCGAAGCCGCCGGGCGGGGGACAATGCCCCGCCCGGCGGCTTGCTTGACGCGGTGGTTACTGGCGCTCGAACTCGCAGATGCGATTGACCTTGTCCTTCGAGCGGCTGTTGGGATCGAAAGTGTACTTGAGGTACTCCTCGAGAAGCTTCTCGGCCAGCTTGGTGCCGATCACCTGCGAACCCATCGCGATGAGGTTGGCGTTGTTCGACAGGACGGCGCGCTCGGCCTGGTAGACGTCGTGGATGCAGGCGCAGTACGCGCCCTCAACCTTGTTGGCTGCGATCGACACGCCAATGCCGGTGCCACACACGAGGATGCCGCGGTCGTACTCGCCGCCGGCCACCGCGGTGGCGACGTCGAAAGCAACGTTGGCGTAGATCGGATCGTCGGATCCAAGATCAGCGACTTCATGACCAAGCTCAGTGGCCTTCGCCATGAGGATTTCCTTCAGCTCCGAAGCGTTGGGGTCACAACCAAATGCCAGTTTCATTCCTGCTCCTTTGACGGGTTCTAGCAATAATCCAATTCTAAGATGCTGTGCTCACTAGCGGAATGGTTGGCGCGTTCATGCCCATAAGTGCACGGTAGGGCGGGGCTTTGCACCCCGCTCGCCGCCCGGCGCCGGACCCTTACCGGCAGCGGCTCTGGCGTGGCTAACTCGTGAGTCTGGGGCCAAAAAGCCAGGTTTTATCAATGAAACTGCTTTTTCTCACCAGTTGGTTACAGGTCGGTCTCCGCCAATTCCGTCAGCTTGAAGATCGCGGGGTAGCGGGTCATGGCGTTCTTGAGGTCATCGAGCACGATCCGCAGGTGGGCGCACAGGGTGGCGTGGGCCGCCGCGAGGTCCTCGGCGAGCAGGGACTCAGTGATCTGCACGTGCTCCTGGTGGAAGCGGGCGAGGGAGTCGCGCGTGGTCAGCCCGAGGAAGCGGGCGCGGTCGAGGTGGGTCTTGTAGTCGGCCACCTGCTGCCACAGGCGTCGGTGCCCGCTGAGCTCGAGGAGCAGCTGGTGAAACTCCTCGTCGAGGGAGAAGAACTCGGACGGGCCGCGTTCGATCGACTCGTGCTGGTGGTCGAGGTTCGTGTGGATCCGCGCCACGACGTCGTCGTTCAAAGGGAAGGAGATGGAGTCGAGCGCGTGAAGTTCGACGGATTCGCGGAGGAATTGGGCGTCACGGATGTCGTCGAGGCTGAGGCTGGAGACGAACGTGCCCTTGCGGGGGACGACGTGGACCAGCCCGTTGTCGGCGAGGAGGATGAGCGCTTCGCGGACGGGAGTGCGTGAGCAGCCGAGTGCCTGCGCGAGTTCGTTTTCGGACAGGAGTGAGCCCGGGGGCAGTTCCAGGCTAATGATCCTGTTGCGCAGCGTGTTGTAGGTGATGCGGCGTGCGGAGACGGCTCCCGCGTTAGATGTCATGGCGCCTCAATCCTCGTCGATTCTTGATATCAAGTATGGTCCAAAACTGGATTTCTTATAAATCAGCTTACATACTAGCCAGGATGTAAGGCGGTATGTTAGCCTTGGAGCACGTCATTTTAAGCGCAAGGAGGCGCCGAGACATGAACGAAATGAAAGCTGTTGTTGCGCACGGCCCTGCCGACTTGAGAGTCGACACCGTCCCTGTCCCCACGCCCGGCCCGGGCGAGGTTCTTATGCAAGTGGCCTACGCCGGCATCTGCGGCTCCGACCTCGGATACGCCTTCAAGGGTGCGTCCGGAACCGCCATCCTTCACGATCCGCTCGTGCTCGGGCACGAAATCTCCGGCACGGTGGTGGAGGTTGGCGACGACGTCGACCCTGCGCTGGTCGGCGTGAAGGCCTCGGCCTACCCGGCCACCGTGGTGGGCGACGACGTGCTCCCCGAGCACATCGCGAAGCGCCACAACCTGTACCCGTCCGTGCGCTACTTTGGCTCGGCCGCGATGCGCCCGCACACCGACGGCGGCATGTGCGAGTTCAAGGTGATGCGCGCTGATCAGCTACGCCCCCTGCCCGCCGGGCTTGACCTCAAGCGTGCCGCGTTGGCCGAACCGCTCGCGGTGGCGCTTCACGCCATCAACCGCACCCGCGACTACCTGGCCGACGGGGTGGCGGGCAGGACCGTGCTCGTCAACGGCGCGGGCCCGATCGGGCTGCTCGTCGTCGCGGGTGCGAAGGCGCTCGGTGCGGCCCGCGTCGTCGCCGCCGATATGGCCGAGCCCGCCCTCAAGCGCGCTCGCGAGCTGGGTGCGGACGCCACGGTGCTGGTCGGCACGGAGAAGCTGCCGGGCGACGTCGAGGTCGTCTTCGAAAGCTCGGGCGCGCCGGGTGCACTCGGCGGTGTCCTCCAGGCGGTTGCCCGCGGCGGCCTCCTCATTCAGGTGGGCAACCTGCCTGCTGACGAGGTCAAGGCGGTGCTCGGCCAGCTCGTCACCCGTGAGATCACGTGGGCCGGCTCTTTCCGCTTCGTTGATGAGATGGACCAGGCGCTCGCCCTGCTCGCCGACGGCCTGTACGTCGATCCGCTCATGAGCCACGAATTCCCCATCGAAGAAGCCGTCGAGGCTTTCAACGTTGCAGCCGATCGCACGACCGGCTCCAGCAAGGTCATGATCAAGATTTCCTAAACACAACCAGCATCACACGCGTGGATATTCAAAGGAGAACCCCATGAAGAAGATTATTTCCGTGATTGCCGCGGCTACCCTCGCGCTGAGCCTGTCCGCGTGCGGCGGGGACGACGGCGGTAACACCTCTAGCGACGGCACCGTCACCTTCCGCATCGGTTCGAACTGGGCCGCCAGCCACCCGATGGCCAAGGCGATCGACGAGGTCTTCGTGCCCATGATCGAGGAGGAGTCCGACGGCAAGCTCAAGGCGGAGGTCTACCACTCCGGCCAGCTCGGCAACGAGGGCGACCTGTGGGACGGCGTGCGCAACGGCACGATCGAGATGGTCCTCGTCGGCACCCCGATGAACCAGGAGTACTCGAAGATGCTCATCTCGGACTGGCCGTTCCTCTACCGTGACCTCGAGCACGCAAAGGCCGTGTGGACGGGAGACATCGCCCAGGAGATGAGCGACGACTTCCACGAGGCGTTCCCCACCACCTACATCCTCGGATGGGGCCCGAACTCGGCCCGCACCTTCTCCTCTGCCAAGCCGCTGACCTCGATCGACGACTTCCGCGGCCAGAAGTTCCGCATGCCCTCCAATGAGATCCACATCGGCCTGGCCGAGAACCTGGGCGCGTCGGCGCAGGTCATCCCGCTGGGAGACCTGTTCACCTCGCTCGAGACAGGCGTGGTTGACGGCCAGGACAACGGCATGGTCACCATCATCTCCGAGGGCTTCTACGAGGTGCAGAAGTACGTCTACGAGTCGAACCACATCGTGGCGACCCTCGAGATGATCACGTCCGCCAACTTCCTTGACGGTCTGAGCGAGGAGCTCCAGCGGGTTGTTCGCGACGCCGCCGCCAAGGCCTCCGAGGAGGCGTGGACCAACTACATTTCCGCCGTCGACGAGGAGCGCTCGTTCCTCGAGGAGAAGGGCCTGACCGTCACGCAGATCGACGACGCCGAGCGCGCCCGCCTCATCGAGGCCACCAAGCCGGTCGTGGACAAGCTGCTTGCTGAGAACGACTGGGCTGAAGATCTGACCGCGCGTATCCGCGACGTTCAGTAAGACTCACGGTGGGGCGGGCCTGGCTCGCCCCACCACTTTTCTGGAGCACTAACATGTCGAAAACTCTAGACAGAATCTTCCGGGCGCTCGAATACCTCATGGCGATTTTCCTTGCCATCATGGTGGGGTTCATGCTCGTGAACGTCATCATGCGTTTCATCTTTAACTCAGGCCTTGCGTGGTCCGAGGAGGTGGCGCGCCTGTCCTTCATCTTCCTCGTCTACCTGGGCACGATCGGCGCCTTCCGTGACAACCGCCACCTGGGCGTGAACTTCCTACTCGAGCGGTTGCCGTTGCGCGCGGCGCAGGCGATGTACGTGGTTGTGCAGGGCATCGTCATTTGGGTGATGTATCTGCTCATGATGGGGTCGATCTCGCTCGCTCAGCAGTCGCTCAACGATCGCTGGGTGGCCACCCAGTTCCCGCGCTGGATTGTCAGCGGCGTGGGTGCGGTGACCGGCGTCGCGATCATCATTCTCGCGGTGGCGAACATCGTGCGGATGATCTGCGGCACCACGATCGAGGAGCTGCTGCAGGCGCAGAACGACGACTCGGCCGAGGCCCTCTACGACGACGCCGAGGCCGGCGCGCAGGCGGCGCTCGCGGAGATCGAGGAGCTTGAGCGCACCGGATCGGAGCACCACGGCGCGCACACGGGCCACGTCCACGGTAAGGAGGAGCGGCGATGAGCAAGATTCTTTTCAGTGCACGATCGGGGATGTCGATCCTGGGCGGGATGACGGGCTTCCTCGTCGCCGCCATCATGATCGGTGTTCCGATCGCGTTCGCGCTGCTGTTCTCGGGTGCGGCGTCGGCGCTCATGATCGGTGGGAGCGCCACTGATCCCCAGATCATTGCCACGCAGTTGCTGCGCGGCACGGACTCGCTGTCGATGATGGCCCTTCCGTTCTTTATCCTCACGGGCGAGCTCATGAACCGCGGCGGTATCACGCAGCGCCTCATCGCGCTGGCCAACGTCTCGGTTGGACGCATCCGCGGCGGACTGGGCTATGTCACCATCCTGGTGACCATGCTGTTCGGCGCCCTGGTCGGTTCGGCGGTGGCCTCGACGGCCGCGCTGGGTGCGATCCTCATCCCGATGATGGTCAACTCCGGCTACAACCGCGAGAAGGCCGCCGGCCTGGTGGCTGGCACCAACATCATCACCCCGATCATGCCGCCCTCGGTGCCGCTCATCGTGTACGGTGCGACGGCGGGCGTGTCGATCACCCAGCTCTTCATGGGCGGCATCGTCCCGGCGTTCTACCTCGTGCTACTCATGGGGGCCACCTGGTGGTTCGTCTCCCGTAAGGACGCCGTGCGTTCGGACGTTCCGTGGCCGGGCATGCTCGGCTTCCTCAAGCTCCTCGGCGGTGCCTTCTGGGCGATCTTGCTGCCGGTCATCATCCTCGTGGGCCTGCGCTCCGGCGTCTTCACCGCCACCGAGGCCGGCGTCATCGCCGCCGTGTACGCACTGTTCGTGGGCGGCGTCATCTACCGCGAACTCGACATGAAGGTGATCATCCGTGCCCTCGTGTCCTCGGCGAAGATGTCCGCCGTCGTCATGTTCCTCGCCGCGACCGCGCAGGTGGCCGGTTACTTCATGACGATCTCGGGCCTGCCGGGCGTGGTCACTTCGATCATGGAGCCCTTCATCGACAAGCCGAAGCTGCTCGTGCTGGTGCTCATGATCTTCGTGTTCCTGCTCGGGTTCATCCTCGACGTGATCCCCACGATCCTCATCCTCACCCCGCTCGTCATCCCCGTCCTGCAGACGGCCGGCGTGGACCTGGTGTACTTCGGCATTATCTTCACCCTCGCCAACGTGCTGGGGCTGATCACGCCGCCGGTCGGGCCGTCGCTGAACGTGGCGAGCGCTGTGGGCAACGTGCGCATCGAGGCGGTGGCCAAGACCGTGCTGCCCTACCTCATCTCCCAATGCGTGCTGGTGCTGCTGTTCGTGGCCTTCCCCGGACTCATCACTGTGCCGCTGGGCTGGTTGACGTAGCCGGAAGGCGGGCTCGGCGCCGGGATTCGCGCCTAGCGCCGGGCCTGTTGGGCTCGCGCCCGGCGCCGGGGCTCCACCCGGCGAATACCCCACCCGCCGCCGGGCCCGCCGGCTTCGTATCTGCAACGCTCATCCGGAATGTGCAACGGTAAAAAGTGCGAAATTGGTGTTGCATCTGGGGGATTAGCGTTGCATATGCGTAAAGAAAGCGGCGCGTGTGGGTCTTGTGACTCGCACGCGCCGCTGTTGCGCTCAACCTCAGCGGCCCTCTAAGACCTCTGGGTTGACCACGTTTTTCGGTGTCTGGCCGTTCAGCCAACGCTGGATATCCTCGGCTCCAATCCGCGCGGCGATCCGCGCCGCTTCCTTGGACGCGCCGCCCAGGTGGGGCGTGACAGTGAGGCGTGGCGTGTTGAGGATCCGATGATCGGCGGGGAGCGGCTCGAACGGGAAGACGTCGAGCGCGCCCGCGAGCTGGGCATTGTCACCATTTCCATCCATGGCGACGCGCGGCCGTACGAGGACCTCGAGGCGGCCCTTGTACAGAAGTTCGGGCTGAAGGCTGCGCGGGTCGTGCCTGCGCTGGGCCCGGGACAAGCCGCGCGTGAGAACGTGGCCCGGGAGACGGCGTCGTTCCTGGCGACCGCGCTGGCGGAGGGGGCCGCGGTGGCGATCGGGGCGTCCCAGACGGTGGCGATGCTTCCCGCTTTTGCTGCCGAGAGTTTCCCACGGGGCGTGTCCTTCGTGCCCGGATCGGGAGGGTATGCCGGGGCCGATCGGTCGCTCAACCCCGATCACGTGGCGCAGGCCTTCGCGGATCGGACAAACGGGCAGAGTTTCGCGCTTGCCGCTCCGCTCGTTGGCGTCGATGCGGAGGTTGCCTCGGTGCTGGCTGGCAACGACGCGACGAACGAGGTGCTGAGGCGAGCGCGCGAGGCCCACGTCTTTATTTCGGGCATCGGGACCCGATTCGGCGGCTCCGCCTGGGACCGGGCCGCGCTCGCGCCGGAGATTAATGACGCGGAGCTCGCCGAGTTGGCGCGCCGCGGGGCCATGTCGGATATCAGCGGCCGGTTCTTCGATACCGACGGGCGTGCGGTCGCTGGAGCCTTCGACCAGCGCATCATCGGCTTAACCCTGGAGGAAATCCGCCAAATTCCGCAGAGGATTGTGGCCACAGAGGGAGCCGACCGGGCCGAGCCGCTCGCTGCGGCGGTCAGTGCGGGCCTGTTCAACGTCGTGGTGATCGACCGCGAGAACGCCGCGGCCCTGCTATTCCAGTAGATTAGCGCGCCCCGCCACGGGCCGAAACCGGGCCCGCCTTCCCCGCCCCGTGGCTTACCCTGGAAGTAGCCACGAGGTAAGGACGGGACATGAATCTTCTTTCGCGAGCGCAGGGCTGCCTGTGGGGCTTGGCCATCGGTGACGCGCTTGGTATGCCCACGCAGGACCTACCCCCGGACATCATCCGCGCCGACTACGGCCACATCCACTCCCTCCTCCCCGCCGGCCCTCGCCAAGTCATCGCGGCGGGCGCGCCCGCGGGCATGATCACCGACGACACCGAGCAGGCCATCGTCCTCGCCCGCCTCCTTGCCGCCGACGGCCGGGTTGACCCCCGCGCCCTCACCGACGCCCTCCTCACCTGGGAAAACGACATGATCGCGCGCGGCTCCCTTGACCTCCTCGGCCCGTCCACCAAGCGCGCCCTTCTTGCGATCCGCGAGGGCGCTTCGCCCGCCGACGCCGGCCGCACTGGCACCACCAACGGCGCGGCGATGCGGGTGGCCCCGGTGGGGATTGTGGTGCCGTCTGAGCCGATGGGCGAGCTTGTCGACGCCGTCGTTGCGGCTTCTCGCCCCACCCACGGAACGTCGGTGGCGCTGGCGGGTGCGGCGGCGGTGGCGGGGGTGGTGTCGGCGGCGCTGGACGGTGCTGACCTGGCCGCTGCCCTGGAGTTTGGCCTGGCCGCGGCCGCTGAGGCCGCGGCCCAGGGCACCCACTTCACGGCGCCCGACATCGCCCTTCGCACCCGATGGGCGATTGACCAGCTCCGCCGAGCCCCCGACCCGATCACTGCCCTCTTCCACCTGATCGGCACCTCGATGCAGTCGCACGAGTCGGTGGTCGCGGCGCTCGCGATCACCGCGCTCGACATCCCGGATTGGGAGGCCGTGTGCTTGGCGGCCTCGGCGGGTGGCGACACCGACACGGTCGGCGCGATGGTCGGCGCCATGCGCGGCGCGCTCTCGGGCATGGAAACCTGGCCGGCCGACGTCGTGAATCAGATCGCCGAACGCAACTCGCTCAGCTTCGACACCCTTGCCCCCGCCCTCCTCGAGCGCCGCGCGCGGGCGGCCGGAAAGGACGCGCCATGACGCTGATTCACACGGGTTCCGTGATCGTCGACCAGGTGCTACGCATCGCGAAGATACCCGAGCCGGGCGGCGACATCGTGGCCACCGGGGCCTTCACCGTGGCCGGCGGTGCGATGAACTCCCTGCTTGCGGCCGTGCGCGACGGCATGGACGTGCTCTACTGCGGGCTGGTGGGCACCGGCATGAACGCGGCCGTCATCGCCCGGGCGCTCGAGGAGGCGGGCGTGCGCGTCAACTACGAGCGCCTCCCCGCCGACAACGGCTTCTGCGTTGCCCTCGTCGAGGACTCCGCCGAGCGCACGTTCATCACCTCGATCGGGGTGGAGGGAGACTTCGGGATCGAGCACCTCGATGCGATCGACGTCCGCCCGGGCGACTTCGTCTACGTCTCCGGCTACTCTCTCGCCACCGCGAAAAACGCCGGCGGCCTCGCCCGCTGGCTGCCCGGCCTGCCGCCGTCGGTCACGGTGTTCGTCGACCCCTCGCCCCTCGTCGCCGACCTCCCCTTTGACCTGTTTGCCCCGGTCCTCGCGCGCTGCGACATCCTCAGCGCCAACGAACGCGAGGCCGCCGTCATCCTCGAGCGTTTCGGCGTGCTCGGTGCCGGCTTTGATCGCGACGACGTCGCGCGCGAATTGGCCGCCGCCCTGCCGGAAGGTGCGTGGGCAGTGGTACGCAACGGGGCCGAGGCCACGCGGGTGAGCCGCAACGATGGGAGAGGCAAGGTCACCGCGGTGCCGACCTTCCCCTGCGAGCCGGTGGACACCAACGGGTGCGGCGACGTCCACGCGGGCGTGCTGCTTTCTGCGCTGGACCGGGGCCTTGACATGATGAGCGCCGTGGAGCGGGCCAACGCGGCCGCGGCCCTCAAGGCCGGGCGGAGCGGGCCGAACACGGCGCCCACGTCCGCCGAAATCGACACCTTCCTGAGGGAGCTCGGCCGGGCCGGCCGCTAAGCCTGTCCGGCTACCAACGGTCGAAGGTGAGGAACATGGAGAGTACCAAAGTGCCGGCTACATTCGGAGCGGCCGGCGGCGTCGCTGGCTCGTTGCACGTGATCATCATGGGCGTGGCCGGCTGCGGCAAGACCACCGTGGCGGGCATCCTCCAAGACCGCTGGGGCTGGGACGCCGCCGAGGCCGACGACTTCCACCCGCAGGCGAACGTCGAAAAGATGCACTCCGGGGTTCCCCTCACCGACGACGACCGCTGGCCCTGGCTCGAAACCATCCGCGCCTGGATGACCGAGAAGGAATACGAGGGCCGGTCCACGATCGTCACCTGCTCCGCCCTCAAGAAAAGCTACCGCGACGTGTTGCGCAACGGCGCGGCCCGCGTCATCTTCATGCATCTTGACGGCGACCGCTCCCTTCTTGCCAGCCGCCTTGGCGCCCGCACCGGTCACTTCATGCCCGCCTCCCTCCTCGGCTCCCAGTACGCCACCCTCGAAGCCCTCCAGCCCGGCGAGCTCGGGGCCGTGATTGACGTGGCGGGCACGCCCGCCGAGATCGCCAACGAGGTGGACGCCCGGATCCGGGAGGTCAGCAAATCGGGATCGGTAGCTAACTGGTGAGTCTGGGGCTTCAAAAGCCCGGTTTTGACACTGAAACTGCTCAGATTCACTAGTTAGCTACAAGAGGCGCGGCTAGCCACCCGGAGGTGAGAGCCTGATTACTCGGAAAGGAGCAGCCGGACCTGCGATTGTCTGAGCATGTCGAAGGTATTGGTGTACTCAACCCCGAGTGCTTGGCACGCGTTGGGGATCTTGACTCTGTTGACGCCACGGGAAAAGGTTTCATGAGTGACAAGGGTGAGATTATGGGCGCGAGCGTAAGTGACGAGCAAAAAGTCGGCATGGCTCGCAGTGAAGCTGTCGCGCGCGACCTGCGTAAAATTGTTGTTGTAAACCCAGGTACTGAGCTCGGTGAAGTAGCGCGTCGTGGGGGCATCAATCTCTTGAAAGAAGTCTTTCCTCGCTCGTGCCCACGCGCCCAGTTCGTCGTTTCCCTGCACAAGTTCGTTACGAACAGCGGTGATGCTGTGGATCTGAGATTGTTCAAAGGCCATGTTTAACCACGACCAAAAACCCGGCGCGAAGTCGAAGCCATAGTAGAGATTCTTGGCTTGGATGAAGACGTTGGAATCGAGCAGGTACGTCATGCCGTGAGGAGCCTGTCAGCGAGATTTTCGAACGTCGAGGGCTTCTTCGTGCCGAGGAGCCGGTAGGCGTCCCGGAACGGGGTGGCCCCGGCGAATGCGCTTTCGAGCACAGCGCGGGCGAACCGTGCGCTGACCCGGCGTGGATGTGTCTTGTAGAAATCGCCTCCGGAACTCGGGGCTGGGCGGCTGGCGAGGAGCTCAAGGATGCGCCGGTGCTCGGCTTCGTAGGCTTCGTGATACGGGTCCCACGCCAATAGCCCGACATCAAAGAGCCGCTTGAGCACGACAAGTGTGCTTGCCTTGAATATCCCGGCGAGGCGTTCAAGCTCGTCGTCATCAAGGACCCCCGCATACTGCTCGCGGAGAACGGCCTGAGGAATGAGGACCTCGGCGGAGACGCGGTTGCACCACAACTCTTCGGCGTTCCCTGCATGCGTTTCCACCTCCGCGTCAGAAAGTGCGCTGTGTCCTAGCCAGAGGTGAGCAAGCTCGTGGAGAATTGTGAAGATCTGTGCGGCCTGCGTGTCAGCACCGTTGACGAAGATCAGGGGCGCCCGGGCATCGGCCAACGCGAAACCGCGGAATTCTGCTACGTTCAGCTTGCGGTGGGTGTTGTTACCGACGATTCCACTGACCATCACGAGGACTCCGGCTTGCTCGACGACGTCGATCAGGGCGCTGCGGGCTTCACTGATTGTGCGGAGCTTGTGCCTGCGGGCAACGTCGAAGCCAAGCAAATCGATCATCTCGGCTGCAACATGGGCCACGGGACTCTGTATGGTTGCCGCCCCAATGAATGGTACCAGGGGCAGGCCCACCTCTTCGGCGTACTCCCTGTACCAATCTTGGCGATTCTGGCACTCGTAAATGGTGTCGAGAAGGTTGGCCGACGGTTTGGCAACTGCCCGGTTGCTCAGAGTTCGCATGTCGGGGATGGGGATGTGCTCGGCGGGAGGCTCGTCAAGAAAGAGCGCGGCGAAGGGGGTATAGGTGTCCGCGGCGAACTTCTGGATCTGGTTCAAGGTGGGCGTGCGGCTTCCGCTCACCCATTCGTGAAGGTGCGGGGCGCGCCTTGCGATGTCGTTGTTATCCCAACCGGCACGTTCAGTTGCCCAGGTCAGTAGCTCAGGCGCGACATTCACGCGGACGACCATTGGCACCCCCTCAACTGCACTCGTTGCTCGTGGCATAACACTATCAACGCTGCCCTACGGCAAGGAGAAGATTTCCACAGCGCCCCCGGATCATTTAACAAACAGGGACAAATCATCATGCCAGGACTGTCCAGCCAACAAGCCCATCATCTCAGGAATCCAGGCCTATCAATAAGGTAACGGGCGACGTTCGAGCGCTTCCTGGGCGGCCGGGCTGAGGGGAGTCTTGTCGGAGGCCGGTTCTAGACTGTGGAGTGAGAGGCCGGCCCTGGCCGCGGCCGCGCGTGAAGGAAGGAGAACGCCCGTGTTTGGAATGCAGTCGACGTCGCTCGCGGAGCGCATCGTGCGGGCGCTCGCGCTCCGCCGGGCGAAGCAGATCTTGGGAGGCCGCGCATGATCCTCGCAGCTGTGATTGGCCTGGCGGTCGGCGTGGTGGTGGGCATGCTCGGCGCCGGGGGAGGGATCCTGTCCGTCCCGATCCTCGTGTACATCCTGGGGCAGGAGCCGCATCAGGCTACGGCGGCCTCGCTGGTGATTGTGGCGTTGACGGCGTGCGTGTCGATTATTCCCCATGCGCGGGCGGGCCGCGTTCGGTGGCGCGACGGACTGATCTTCGCCGCGCTGTCCGCGCTGGGCTCGTTCGCCGGGGCGCGGGCGTCGGCGCTCGTGGCACCGACGGTGCTCATGGTGTCGTTCGGGGTGATGCTCAGCGTTGTGGCGGTGGTGATGCTACGCAAGGCGTGGAAGATGCGTAGAGATGCGGGTGACATGCCTGGCGGGGAGGCCCGTGGCGCGAGCCCGCTGGTGTTGCTGGCGGTGGCCACACTAACGGGCGTGCTCACCGGGTTCTTTGGCGTGGGCGGGGGATTCGTGGTGGTGCCGGCGCTCGTGCTGGTGCTGCATTTCTCGCCGAAGAAGGCCACGGGCACGTCACTGCTGGTGATGATCATCGCCTCGCTCATGGGCCTGTTGGGCCGAATCGGCACGGGTGTGGAGCTGAACTGGGACATCGCGCTGGCGTTTGCGGCGGCGAGCATGTGCGGAGGGCTGGTCGGCGCCAGGTTAACCACGCGCGTGCGGGAATCCACGCTCACGTTGGCCTTCGGCATCCTCCTGGCGGGGGTGGCGCTGGGAACCCTCGTCGAGGCGCTGCCGGGGGTGATCCGTGGCTAGGGGCGTTGACGTTGTGGCCGAGTGCCTGGCGGCGAGCGGAGAGCCGGGCCGCAACTACCTCTGGGCTGGCTACACCGAGTTCTACCGCCACACCTTTGCCGCGTTCACGCGCATGGCGCGCACGATCCAATCAGGCGGGACGGCGGCCGACGTCGTTAACTGAGCTGGGGCCCCAGCGCGCTGAGCGGTAACACGTGGAAGCCGCTGGGCAAGGTGAAGCCCGTGCGCCCGCCGGTTTCTTTGGCTGTATTTTGGGTGTTCCCGGAATCAGCGTTTACCGAGGTCACAGGGTGGCGTTGTCACTTTTGCGGACGTCTCGCTGTCACTCTTGCGGATGTTTCACTGTCGCTTTTGCGGATGTTCTGCTTTCACTTCAGCGGACGTTGGGTGGCCGCTCTTACAGGGGCCGTACCGGTCGGAGCATTGCTAACTGGTGAATCTGAGGTCGAAAAGGCCGGTTTTTGCGATGAGATTGTTCAGGCTCACCGGTTACGCCGGCTCGGCGGTCTGGCGGGTGCTGAATCTCCATTGACGGGAGAGCAACGCTCTGACCTGGAGTTTTATCTTCCGCCCGGGCCGGGTCTCTCGCCGCCCCGTCAAATCTCATGACTCTGAGGCTCCAACCCCCGATTTTGGCGATGAAAAGCTACAGGGTCTTGAGATTTGACGGCCGCCTAGCCCCGGCGCCGCCGGCCCAGCCTACTTCCCGGCCTCCTGCGGCACCGAGCATGCGTGCCCGCCGGCGTGGAACCCGGGCGCCTCGAGCTGGAAGGTGGTGTGGGCAACGTCGAAGTGCTGGTCGACGCATTCGCGCATGGCGCGCAGCACCTGCTGGGCGTGCCCATCGGTGAAGCATTCATCGTCGAGGACCACGTGCGCGGTGAGTACGGGCAGCCCGGTGGAAACGGCGGAGGCGTGCAGGTCGTGGACCTCCACCACGTGATCCACCGCGACCAGGTGCCGCCGCACCTCCTCCAAATCAAGCCCCTCGGGTGCGAACTCCATGAGCACCCGAATCGTCTCGCGAAGGATGACAAACGCGCGCGGCAGGATGAGCGCGGCGATGAAGAGGCCGGCCAGGGCGTCGGCGCGTTGGAACCCGGTGGCCCAGATGACGATCGCTGCCACGATCACACCGAGCGAGCCGAGCGCATCATTAAGCACCTCGAGGAAGGCTGCCCGCAGGTTGAGGTTGGCCTCCCGGCTGCCGTGTAGCACGAGCAGGCCCGCGAGGTTCGCGCACAACCCGATCACGCCGAACACGAGGAGCTCGCCGGCGGGCACGACCGGCGGGGCGAACAGTCGCTGCACGCCTTCGATCACGGCATACCCGCCCACGACCAGCAGCAGCACAGCCTGCCCGAGCGCGGCAATAACCTCGACGCGGCGGAAGCCCCACGTGCGCTGGGCTGTGGCAGGGCGCAGCATGAGCGTCGCGGCTACGAGCGCGACCACCAGCCCGGACAGGTCGGTGAGGGCGTGCACGGTGTCGGTGAGCAGTGCGAGGCTGCCCGTGACGATCGAGCCGACGAGCTGCGCGGCCACGATGATTCCCGTGATCACGACGACGATCGTGAGCCTCCGCCGATGGTCAGGCGTCGCGGGGGAGCCGGCCGCGCCAGCGTGAGAGTGTGAGTGCATGTGGTGGGACATTTAGGCCTCGTTGGGGTGCATGAGTTGGGAACACAGAGTGACCTGGGAGCCGGTGGCTGCGAGGAGGTGCTCGGAGGCTTGGAGGAGGGAGGCGAGGTCGTCGGCGTCGGCGAGGCGGTACCAGGAGGCGCGGCCCTCCGCACGGAATTCGATGAGGCCGCATTCGAGCAGGCAGGAGAGGTGTTTGGAGACGGTGGATTGGGCGAGCCCGAGGTGATCGACCAAGTCGCGCACGCGGTGCTCGCCGTAGGAGAGGTGGTGGAGAACGGCGAGGCGCGTGGGGTCGGACAGTGAGTGGAAGAGGCTGGCGTAGACCGCGGTGGCGGAGTGGTCGAGGGGAGGGCTGCTGATCGTCATGACTCGATAGTATCGCGTTTGGGCGATAAATGTTACCCGATGGTGGCGTAGTCGGCATGCACTGCTTGGCTTGTGGGCGAGTGGGTGTTGTGAAGGGGGTGCGGCTAGAATGACCACCACGGGTAAGCACGACCCTTCACAGAAAGGTCACGCAATATCATGTCTAATCAGGATTTTCCGCCGAACAATCCGCCCCAGCCGACGCCGGGATTCCAGCCTCAGCCGGGGTTCCAGGAGAACTCGGCGTTCCAGGGTCAGCCGACGTATCAGGCTCAGCCCCCGCATGTGTACCAGCAGCATTACGATATGGCTGCTCCTCAGGCGCCTGGAATGAAGAGGGTGAATAAGACTCTGTACATCCTGATGTCGTTCTTCTTCAGCACCTTTGGCGTTCACCGTTTTCTGCGCGGTCAGGTTGGGATTGGTGTTTTGATGCTGCTCGTGTCGTGGATGACGCTCGGTATTTGGCAGTTGATCGATTTTATTATCGGGCTGACCAAGATCGGCGACTACCCGGGCGACGATTTTGTGTTCACGGAGCATGGTAACTGGGCTTAGCGCTGGGCTATGCCCAACGGACGCCGGAGTCCGGCGTCCGTTGGCCGGCCGCGGGCAGGCGCCTGGATCCCCGGACGCCCGCCCGCATTCCGCCCTCACGATCTGAAGGTACAGTGCAGCTCGCCCCGCCATGCGCATGAGGGCAGACTGCCCGCCCGCGAGCCCCACTCCGTTCATCACTGATGCTCGGTTCCCGTCCCGACCTATCGGCGTGGGGAACGCTTGGATGGGGATTTGCGACGTCGTGGTGATGCTCGCGATGTTCCACGACCCTTCGATCAGGTTGGCGTAGACGCTCGAGGTCAGCGACTCGATTGTGCCAATCCCCGAGGTGGCGATCGACAGCGGCGGCATGTATCCCTTGTCGATCAGGGAGCGCCACTATTGGATGTTCTCGTGAGGCTCGGGTGCGTCGTAGTTAAAATGCTGGCCCCACGGGTTCTCATCGGTCCACGCCCAGTGCCCATTCGATAGGGCGAACGGCGCCCACTGCACCTGGCCGTAACCGGAGCCGGCCTCGTTGTAGCCCATGCCGTGGACCTTGACGTGGTTCTTGTCGAAGCCCTCCTCGTCGCCTTGCACGCCGTTCGCGCCCACCGTGAGCTGGGCGAGGAGCTTCTCGAAGGAGCTGCCGTCGGTGGGGTCCCATTCGAGCGAGCACAGGTCCTCGGCCGGATATCCCGCCACCAGTGCTCCGCCAGCTTCGACCGCTGGGCCAAGGGGCCACCGCCGCGGCGATGGTGCAGTGACTCGTGGATGCCACGGGCGAGTGGTAGGATTGCCGCCCCCGGCGGCGGGGTGCGGGTGTGGCCGTGCGATTTGAAAAACTTGGATGATTCCGGGGCGATCTTTTTATATGCGAAGATCGCCCCGGATTCGTCCAGTAGATTTTAATGCCCAGCGAGCTCCCGGCGCGCGGATCCCTGGTTCTCCGGCCGGGGCCCGCCGTTCCGGCCGGCCCCGGCAGGACCGAACACTTCGGTCTTGTCCGAGCTCTAGGATTTGCGGGACGATCCGGTCTGCCCGCCTCCCGAGTGGTCCGGACCGCCCTTAGAACGGGTACTCGGTCGAGTCCATTGATGGCAGCAACACCCCGACCACCTCACGGTTGCGGTCGAGCGCGACCCGGGCCATGATCTCGCCGACCTCGTGGACGAGGGTGGTCACCACGACTGTGGTGCCGATGTCCTTGCTGTTTAGCGCCTGGGTAGTCGGCGTCTTCTGGCGGGTGCCCTTCGCTCCCACGGCCTGCGGTTTGGTATTTGCGAGAAGCGCGACGATGACTGTCTTATTGATGATCCGCGATCCGCTGCGAGCGGCTTGACCAGCGCTGTTGCCTGGTTCTTTGGAGCGCGTCGAGGCGGCCGTGGCGTCAGCACTTGAGTAGTATCGTCATGTGCTGAGCGCCGAGGCAAGGATATGCTCGGCTGAAAAGGCTAGGAACAAACGACTGCGACGGAGCACGACATGGATGACACCACGAAGCAGGTTCCCGGGATCACTCCCGATTTTGCAACCGAGGCGGCCGAACGCCTGGCTGAGCTGTTCCCTGAGGTGATTGCGGACGGGAAGGCTGACGTCGAGAAGCTCAAGGTCTTGCTTGGTGACGATGTTGAGGATGCACGGGAGCGGTTCGGGCTCTTCTGGCCAGGTAAGACTCGGGCAATTCGTGCTGCGCAAACGCCGACGACGTCGACCCTCATGCCCGACAAAGAGAATTCCGTTGACTGGGACACCACTCAGAACGTGTTCATCGAGGGCGACAACCTCGAAGTGCTGAAGATCCTCCAAAAGCACTATTACGGGCAGATCAAGATGATCTACATCGACCCGCCCTACAACACGGGCAACGACTTCGTCTACGCTGACGATTACGCCGACTCCATCGGCAATTACCTCGAACTCACCGGGCAGACCGACGAAGGCGGGAAACTGTCAACGAACTCGGAATCATCTGGGCGCTTCCACTCCAACTGGCTCAACATGATGTATCCACGGCTAAAGCTCGCTAGAAACCTCCTCACCCAGGACGGACTGATATTTATCAGTATCGACGAGTCAGAAGTCGATCGGCTTACGCTTATTACCAACGAAATTTTCGGCGAGCACAACGTCTTGGGAAAATTCGTCTGGCGGCGACGACAAACCCCCGACAGCAGAAACTCCTCGCGCTTCTCGTTAGACCATGATTATGTTTTGGTGATCGGTAGGACCGTACATGCCTCGCTCACAGGACAGGACATAGATCAGGGTAAATACTCGAACCCAGACAATGACCCTCGTGGCCCCTGGATGAGCGTTGACCTATCCGGGCTTGCTTCCGCTAGCCAGCGCCCAAACTTGCATTATGACTTGGTCGACCCCGAGACGGGCTTTCACTATCCCCCAAACCCGAATCGTGGCTGGTCGAAGTCTCGAGAGACTATGCAAACCCTGTTGGATGAGGGGAGGATTCTTTTCCCAAAGTCGCCTGACGGCAGGCCAAGGGAAAAGAAATTCTTGAGAGACTTGCGAAATAGCAAAACAGGATTTTCGAGCTTACTAGAGAAGAAGTTGTCAAATACGAATACTGAGGGTGCACGTGAAGTTCGCGATCTTCTAGGCGGAAAAATATTCGACTTTCCTAAACCCCTGCAACTCCTGAAAACTCTAATCGCTCAGGGGGCTCATTCCGACTCCTTGGTGCTTGATTTCTTCGCAGGCTCTGGTACGACCGCTCATGCAGTTTTGACATTGAACGCTGAGGACGGTGGCAACCGCCGATGCATTTCCGTTCAGCTACCCGAACCAACGGATGAGAAATCTGAGGCATACAAGGCAGGTTACGAAACTATTTCAGAAATTACTCGTGAGCGTATCCGTCGTGCGAGTAAGAAGATTCTCGAGGAAGAAGCGTCGAAACTTGATGGCCAGGCGGATTCCCTCGATATTGGATTCCGCGCTTACAAGCTCGTAGATACGAATTTCACGAAGTGGAAAGCCGACTCGGGCCTGTCCGAGGGTGATCTGATTGGTTTGTTCTCCGATCTTGCGGACTCGGCTGATGATCATGCCCGCCCCGAAGCACTGTTGACTGAGGTGTTGCTGAAGCTTGGGTTCTCGCTGACGGAGAAGATCGAGATCATCAAGGTCGCAGGCCTGAGCGTCTTCAGTGTCGCGGACGGTCTAGTGATGGCTTACTTAGATGAGCACACGCAGCCGACCTTGGATCAGCTCCGTGCTCTGGTCGCGAAGGAGCCTGAGCGCTTGGTGGTCTTGGAGGATGCGTTCCAGGGGAATGACGAACTGAAGACGAACCTCGTGCAGGAATGCCGCACCCGCAATGTTGATCTGTGGACGGCGTAGAAGGACTTGAGTTCGATGAAATTCCAGTTTGACCCGCGCCAGCCCTACCAGACGAGCGCCATCGAGGCCGTCACTGACCTATTCGATGGGCAGCCTGCCGATGCCGACCAGCTCGTCACGAAGCTGGAAGACTACTCGCCCAACCCGGCGCTCGACATCCCTGGCCTAGCGCCAGACGGGCTCGACCTGTTCGCCGAGATCGGTGCCTACGGTAACAACCTTGTCCTGGATGAGGAGACGATTGCCGTAAATCTGCGCCAGGTGCAGGACCGCAACGGTTTAGAGGTTAACGACACCCTGGTGGATGGGCTTCAGTTCGATATTGAGATGGAAACCGGCACCGGTAAAACGTACGTGTATTTGCGTACCGCGTTCGAACTCGCGAGCAAGTACCGGTTCAACAAGTACATCATCTTGGTGCCGTCGGTGGCGATACGGGAGGGTGTGAAGACCAGCATCCAGTTGATGCGCGAGCACTTCCGCCACCTGTACCCGCAAATCAACATGGACTACAACGTTTACTCCGGTGACCGCGCCGAGGACGTGCGAGATTTTGCTACGGCTACATCGTTGCAGTTCTTGGTGATGACGATCGACTCGATTAGGGGCGATAAGAACACCCGTATCATTCATCAGCAGCGCGATAAGCTCTCTGGCCTGCGGCCACTTGACTTCTTGCAGGCAACTCGGCCGATTGTCATCATGGATGAGCCGCAAAACATGGAGTCCCAGCTCTCCCAGTCCGCTGTCACCGACCTGAACCCGCTGTGCACACTGCGCTACTCGGCAACCCACCGGACCACCCGCAACGTGGTGTACCGGCTCGATCCGCTGGATGCGCACCGGCTGGGGTTGGTGAAAAAGATCGTCGTCTCCGACGCCCTGGAGATGGGCGGCGCGGCGAAGCCGTATGTGAAGTTACTGGAGGTCAAACGCGACCCGTCGTTCAAAGCGTCGCTGGAGCTGGTGATGCGGAAGAAGGACGGTAGTTTCGCGAAGAAAAAGGTTAGCGCTACCCAGGGAGCCGATCTGGAGCGGCTCTCTGGTGGGAATCCGGCATATGAGGGGAATTGGAGGATCAACGAGATTAGCGTCCAACCCGAGCAGATCGAGCTGACCAACTACGGCTACCTGCGGGTAGGTGAGGCGATTGGTGACAACCAGGACGCCGTGTTCCGGGAAATGATCAAGGAGACCATCAAGGAGCACATCCGCAAAGAGACCCAAGTTCACGAACGCGGCATAAAAGTGCTCTCCTTGTTCTTCATCGACAAGGTCGCCTCCTACCTCGGTGAGGGCATCAACAACCTCGATGCGCGCGGCCCGTTCGCCGAGGCCTTCGACGCGATCTACGTTGAAGAGCGCGCGAAAAACCCGGCCGCCCACGGGTTCCTGCCCGAGGATCCGGTGGAGGCCCGCTCTGGATACTTCGCGCAGATGAAGGCAGGTAAGGGCAAGAACGCCCAGCTCACGTTCAAGGACTCCTCGGGCAAGACAAAGGCCGATGATGGCGCCTATGAGCTGATCATGAAGGACAAGGCTCGCTTGCTCAGTATGGACGAGCCGGTCCGGTTCATCTTCTCTCACTCTGCGCTCCGTGAGGGGTGGGATAACCCGAACGTGTTCCAGATCTGCACGCTGCGTGACATGTCGACCGAGACGGAGCGCCGCCAGACCATCGGCCGTGGCCTGCGCCTGCCCGTAAACCAGGACGGTGAGCGGATCAAGGATGCGGGCACCGCACAACTCACTGTCGTGGCGAACGAATCGTATAAGGCGTTCGCGTCTGCACTGCAGGATGAGTACAAGCAGGCTGGTGTGGCGATCGGATACGTGAGACGGACTGAGTTCGCTGCCTTGCCGGTGGTTGATGAGGTGACGGGTAAGGAGATGCGGCTGGGGACGAAGCGTTCCAGTGAGATCTGGGAGTCGCTCCTCAGCCAGGGTTACATCAACGCTGCCGGTGAGGTGATGGGCACATGGGTGCCAGACCAGCTGGGCTTCACTGTAAACCTTCCCGAACAGTTCGCAGGTTACGAGGAAGACGTCATCCGGATTGTCGATGGCTGCAAGATAGAAACGATCGTCAAGCACAAGCGCAAGCGCCAGCCCCGCGCCCTCAACAAGCAGGTCTACGCCACCCCCGAGTTCGAAGAGTTCTGGGAGGCAATCACCGCGCGCACCACTTACCGCGTGGCGCTCGATCGTGAGGACCTCATCAAACGGAGCGTGGCGAGTATCCAGCAGGCGCCGCAGATCGATCCGATTCGTATCCAGGTCACCCGAACTGGGCTTGAGATCACGCGTGGTGGCCCAAAAGGCACGGAACTGGGATCCCGGTCCACCGTGCTCACGGACTCGTATCCGTTGCCGGACATCATCAGCCAGCTTCAAGAATCAACGTCGCTGACGCGGAAGACGATCATCGAGATCCTGCTCGGCTCCGGCCGCATCGGGGACTTCCTCGCGAACCCGAATGACTTCATCAAGATGGTCACCGAGCGTATCGAGACCGAGCTCGCTCACACCCTCATCGACGGGATCCAGTATGAGCCGATCGGTGGCTCCATCTATGAGCTGCGCGAACTTCAGGCCGATGGGTTGGAGGAGAAGGACCGGTTCATCGACCAGCTGTACAAGGTGACGAATAAGGAGAAGACGGACTTCGACTACCTCGTGCTCGACTCGGCAGTGGAGCGGCAGTTCGCTCAGTACTTGGATGGGCGTGAGGACATCAAGTTGTTCATGAAGCTGCCCGACAAGTTCCGTGTGCCTACACCGGTGGGTGATTACAACCCGGACTGGGCGATTATCAAGGTTGAGGACGGCACCGAGCACCTGTACCTGGTGCGGGAGACGAAGTCGAGCCAGGACCCGGCGAAGCGCCGCCCGAGCGAGAATGCGAAGATCAAGGCCGCGATGAAGCACTTCGCCGCGATCGGCGTGGATTATGCGGTGTCGGCCCCTGAGCGGTGGGAAGTTTAAGGGGAGCGACGAGTGCAGTGTTTAAGTGACTATCAGGCCAAGCTCTATGCACATGAGCTCGACCGTTCCTATGCCTCCGACCATGTCGGCAAGCTCGCGGGGTTGCTGTTCGATGCTCAGGTGGAGCCCAAACCCCACCAAGTCGACGCCGCCCTGTTCGCCCTGCAAACCCCGTTCTTGGATGGGGTGATCCTTGCTGACGAGGTCGGGCTTGGTAAAACGATCGAGGCCGGAATCGTCATCTCCCAATACTGGGCACAGCGCAACCGGCGCGTCCTCATCATCGCACCATCGTCGCTGCGCCAGCAGTGGAAGCAGGAACTGGACGAGAAATTCGCTCTGCCCGCCTCACTGCTCGATCGCACTAACATTGATGAGTTGACCGGGCCAGGCGCGAAGGATCAGATCCTCATCTGCTCGTATGAGTTCGCGAACTCGCAGACCACGAAATTGCTCCGGACCTGGGATCTCGTGGTCTGCGATGAAGCCCACCGTCTGCGCTCCCACTGGACCGGGCAAGCCAAGATCGCAGCAAACGTCGCCCGCATCTGCCGCGCCGCCACGAAGACGGTCATGCTCACCGCGACTCCGCTACAGAACCGGCTCGAGGAACTCTACGGGCTGGTCTCGGTGTTCGCGCCGGACTACTTCCATTCTCTCGAGGCATTCAAGGAGCGCTACCTGGACAACCCTGACGGGGTCGGCAACGATGACCTCGCCCAGCGGGTCGCGATGGTGGCGAAACGGACGCTTCGCAAGGATGCGGATAAGTACATTCGCTTCACCGAACGTATGCCGCTGACCGTCGCGTTTACCCCGAGCGATGCTGAGATCGAGCTGTACGACAAGATCAACGAGTACCTGCAGCGGCCGTTTCTGTGGGCGTTTGCGAAATCCCAACGCCACCTGTCCGCTCTCATCATGCGCAAACGCCTCGGCTCCTCCTCCTACGCCGTCGCCTCCACTCTAGAGCGCACTGCAGACCGCCTCGAAGCGGAAGTCCGCGCCGGACGCCGACGCAACGACGCCGGCGGCTTCGTCGGTGACCCAGACCTCACCGGCGAGCTACGGGAAGAAGCAGAAAACACCCCGGTCACCCCTGAGGTGATTGACCCGGAGCAGCGCCATGCGATGCTCAGCGAAGTCGAAGAGCTGCGCGAGTACGCAAAGCTCGCCCGCTCCATTACCGTCAACCAGAAGGCTGTGAAGCTGGTTGATGCGCTCGAGCAGGGCTTTGCGAAGCTGCGCGAGATTGGTGCACCGGAGAAGGCGATCATTTTCACCGACTCCACCGTCACCCAGGACTACCTCGCCCGATCTCTCACGGAGGCAGGATGGGGCGAAGGCCTCGTCTTGTTCAACGGCACCAATACCAGTCCGAAAGCCAACACGATCTACAAGCGGTGGCTCGAGGAGAACCAGGGCGGTGATCTTGTCACAGGTATTCTTGCTGCAGACCGGCGTAAAGCCCTCGTGGATGAATTCCGTGAACGCGGTCGGCTCATGATCGCGACCGAGGCCGCTGCGGAGGGTATCAACCTGCAGTTCTGCTCGATGCTGGTCAACTATGACCTGCCGTGGAACCCGCAACGCATCGAGCAGCGCATCGGCCGCGTGCACCGCTTCGGGCAGAAACACAACGTCGTGGTCGTCAACTTCTCCAACAAAGGAAACCTTGCCGAAGAACGCATCCTCGAGCTGCTCACTGAGAAGTTCGAGCTGTTCACCTCCGTGTTCGGCGCGTCCGATGAGGTTCTCGGTCAGATCGAAGACGGCCTGGATTTCGAGAAGAACATCGCCCACATCCTTGACAACTGCAAGACCTCCGCCGAGATCGATGCCGCGTTTACTACTCTCGAAGCGAAGTACGCGAAGCAGATCAACCGGGAGATGAAGAAGACCCGCGCCAAGGTGTTCGATAACCTCGACCCGAAGGTGCGCGACAAGCTCAAGTCCTACGACGCCCAAACCGGAATCGTCCTCAACGCCTTTGAACGACTCTTGATCGATGTTACTCGGCACGAGCTGGGGGATAAAGCCACCTTCAACGATTCGGGTACGCAGTTCAAGCTTCACGCCTCGCCCCGTAGTGGAATTACGGCCGGTGACTACTACTTCAAGTCGGAGCCGCGGAAGGGCGCGCATCAGTATCGCTACTCCAGTGATCTTTGTTCGTGGGTCATCGAGTCGGCGAAAACACGAAACACTCCACCTGCCCGGCTGATCTTCCAGATTCAAGGATCAGACCGGGCCAGCACGATCGCCAAGCGTATGCGCAACAAGCAGGGGCGGTTGCGAGTTGAGGAAGTCACCTTCGCGATGCGCGCTGGTAGCAAGGACCTTCGAGAGTCGTATCTCCTATTCTCAGGGTTCTTTGATAACGGTACCCCCATGGATCCAGAGCAGATTCGAGATCTGCTCGACCTGAACTGCGTCAACGTCAGTGAGGGCGATGTGGATACCAACGGCTTCGAGCGCGGCATCGCGCAACAGATCAAGAGGCTCGAGCGGGATGTCGAAGAGCGAAATGCCACTTTCTTTCTTGAACAAGAAGCCCTCGTTGATGCTGCTCGCCTCGACCTCAAAGCGACATTTGACGCCAAGATCCGCGATTACCAAGCCAAGGCCGCCACAGCAAACAAGGAAGCTCGAAAGGCATCAAACACGGCGCAGGAGTTGAAGCTCCGCCAAGAGGCACGGCGCTGGCAGCGCAAGGCTGACGATGCTGAGGACGACTATCGCGCCGAACGAAATCGTCTACGCACTGAGTCTGAGGAGCTGCTCCGTAGCGCAGAGGATGCTCTGCGAGCCACCGAGACTCGGCAGGAGTTGTTCACCATCAATTGGGAGGTAGCGCGAGCGCGGCGCCGGGACGCAAGCCGCCCCATGGCGTCGTGACGCCGGCCTAGGCACCCGGGCCCAAGCGCGCGTGAGGTGGGCCCGCCACCCGGGGGCTTGCCGTTGCGGGAACCGGGTCGAAAGTCGCATATGGCGCCCGGCCGGTGATACATTTGAGGGCGGTGCGTGGCGGCTAAGGCCGCCCATACTAGGCGGGCCGAACCGCCCGAAACAGGCGGGCCACACCGCTCGAAATAGGCGGGCCGAACCGCCCGAAACGGGTGGCGCGCCCCTACAACATACGACAACCCATGATTCCCAACGGAGGGCAGATGACAAAGTACGTATACGACTTCACCGAGGGTGATAAGGACCAGAAGGACCTCCTCGGCGGTAAGGGCGCGAACCTGGCTGAGATGACCAACCTTGGCCTCCCGGTGCCTCCCGGCTTCACGATTACCACGGAGGCCTGCCGCGTGTACCTGAACGAGGGTGCGGCGCCGGAGGAGCTGGACGTGCAGGTCACGGGCGCGATCCGTGAGGTCGAGGCGAAGATGGGCAAGCACCTGGGTGATCCGGCTGATCCGCTGCTCATGTCGGTGCGCTCGGGTGCGAAGTTCTCCATGCCGGGCATGATGGAGACCGTGCTCAACATTGGTCTGAACGACGAGTCGGTGCTCGGCCTTGCGGAGCAGTCCGGGGATGAGCGTTTCGCGTGGGATTCGTACCGCCGCCTAGTGCAGATGTTCGGCAAGACCGTGCTGCACATTGAGGGTGAGCCGTTCGCGGACGCCCTGCACGCCCTCCAGGATGAGAAGGGCTACGCCGGCGATCCGGACATGACCACGGAGGACCTACAGCGCCTGGTGGTGGAGTTCAAGGCGATTGTCAAGGAGGCCACGGGCCACGACTTCCCGCAGAACCCGCGCGAGCAGCTTGACCTGGCGATCAAGGCCGTGTTCAACTCGTGGAACACGGAGCGCGCCCGCATCTACCGCCGCCGCGAGCACATCCCGAACGACATCGGCACCGCTGTCAACGTCCAGACCATGGTGTTTGGCAACATGGGTGCGGGCTCCGGCACGGGCGTGTGCTTCACGCGCGATCCTTCCACGGGCCACTCGGGCGTGTACGGCGACTACCTCGAGAACGCGCAGGGCGAGGACGTGGTGGCGGGCATTCGCAACACGCTGCCGCTGTCGGCGCTCGGTGAGCTGGACAAGAAGTCGTACGACGAGCTGCTGGCCATCATGGACCGCCTCGAGATCCACTACCGCGACCTGTGCGACATCGAGTTCACGGTGGAGCGCGGCAAGCTGTGGATGCTGCAGACCCGCGTGGGTAAGCGCACCCCGGCCGCGGCGTTCCGCGTGGCGGACCAGCTGGTCGACGAGCGTCTCATCACTCGCGACGAGGCGGTCACCCGCGTGACGGGCGACCAGCTCACCTCCCTGCTCTTCCCGCAGTTCGACAAGGGCGCGAAGAAGGTCACCATCACCCGCGGCATGCCGGCCTCCCCGGGCGCGGCCGTGGGCGAAATCGTCATGGACAACGCCACCGCGGTAGCACGCACGCAGGCGGGCGCGAAGGTGGTGCTCGTGCGTCGTGAGACGAACCCCGAAGACCTCCAGGGCATGGTGGTCTCCGAGGGCATCCTCACCGCCCGCGGCGGCAAGACCTCGCACGCGGCCGTGGTGGCGCGCGGCATGGGCCGCTGCTGTGTGGTCGGCGCCGATGACCTGGTGGTCGACGACGTGGCCGGCACCATGAAGGTCAAGTCCACCGGCAAGGAATTCAAGGTGGGCGACATCATCGCGATCGACGGCACCACCGGCGAAATCTTCGAAGGCGACGTGCCCGTGACCGACTCCCCGGTCACCACCTACCTGGCCGAAGGGCTCGAGGCCGGCCTCGCCGCCGCACACACCGATGACGACCGCGACCTGGTGGGCGCCGTGGACCGCATCATGAGCCACGCGGACGAGAAGCGCCGCATGCTCGTGCGCGCCAACGCCGACTCGCCGGAGGATGCCGCCCGTGCCCGCGCGTTCGGCGCCCAGGGCATCGGCCTGTGCCGTACCGAGCACATGTTCCTTGGGTCCCGCCGCAAGCTCATCGAGAAGATGATCCTCGCCCACGACGAGGCGACCCAGGCCGAAGCGCTGGCCGAGCTGCTGCCATACCAGCGCGAGGACTTCATCGGCATCTTCGACGCGATGGACGGCCTGCCGGTCACCGTGCGCCTCATCGACCCACCGCTGCACGAGTTCCTTCCCGACCTGACCGACCTGTCGGTTAAGCTCGCGGTCAAGGAAGCCAAGGGCGAGGAGATCACCGACGACGAGCGCGAGTTGCTCGCGGCCGTGAAGTCGCACCACGAGCAGAACCCCATGCTGGGCCTGCGCGGCGTGCGCCTCGGGCTGAAGATCCCGGGCCTCATCCGCCTGCAGGTGCGCGCGATCGCCGAAGCCGCCGCCCACCTGATGAAGGAAGGAAAGGACCCGAAGCCGGAGATCATGGTCCCGCTCATCGGCGGCGTGCGCGAACTGCAGATCGTGCGCGACATGGCCCTCGAAGTCATCGCCGAAGTCTCGAAGGAGACGGGCGTGGAGCTCGACCTGCCGATCGGCAACATGATCGAGCTGCCGCGCGCGGCCGTGTCGGCTGACACGATCGCCACCGAGTCCGATTTCTTCTCCTTCGGCACGAACGACCTCACCCAGACCACGTGGGGCTTCTCGCGCGACGACGTCGAAGGCACGTTCTTCAACGAATACTTCGACTACGGCGTGTTTGGCGTGTCCCCGTTCGAGTCCGTGGACCTCGGTGGCGTGGGCGCCCTCGTGGACATGGGCGTGCAGCGCGGCCGCCACTCCAAGCCCGACATGAAGATGGGCGTGTGTGGCGAGCACGGCGGTGACCCGAGCTCGATCCACTTCTTCGAGAAGGTCGGACTGAACTACGTGTCCTGCTCGCCGTTCCGCGTGCCGGTGGCCCGCCTCGAATCGGGCCGTGCGGCCATCGAGAACGAGACCACGTACGTGCGCCACTTCAACGACCTGTAAATCGCTGAAGGGCCTGCGAGTACGCGGGCGAATCGGGAGGGGCTCGGCCAGGGATGGCCGAGCCCCTCCTTCTTTCCGCTGGCGGGCCGGGCGGCGTCGGTGGGCGCGGGCCGGGCGGCGTCGTCGGGAAATCGATGCCCCCAAAGTGACGTAAGTTATAGTGATAGGGTCATGTCGCACAGACGTGCCCCTCACACGCACACACGAAAGGGAAATCGTGGACAACGAACTCACACCCACGCCTGAATCGGCAGATGGTACCGAGACCGCGCCGCTTCAAAGGGCTGACGGCCCCGAGGCGGCGGGCGCCGCGCAGTCGGCCCCCACGGAGCCGCTGCCCCAAAACCCCACGGAGCCGCTCGAGCAGGCCGCTCCGGCTGACTACACGCCCACCGACTCCTACGCCGCGGCCCCGGCCAACACCTATGGGCAGGCGCCCGGCGCCCCGGCGTCGTCGGCCGCCGAGAACGCCCCACAGGCCTACGATCCGAACGCGGCCCCTGCCTACGTGCCCTACGTGCCCGGCCAGGGCTACGACCCGAACGCAGTCTACGCGGCCGGCGCCCCGGCGTCGTCGGCCCCCGCGAACCCCGCGGACTCCATCGGCGGGGTTTTTGGTGCCATGTGGTCCGTGATCAAGCTGATCCTGGGCGGCCGCCTGCTCGAGGCGATTAAGCTGGGCGAGTCCTACCGCTACTACTGGCACGTGGCCATGGGCATCTTCGTGTTCGTCGGCGCGCTCATCCCCGCGGGCGTCGGCGTGGCAGCGTTGAAGGGGATCGTCAACTTTGTCAACACCTACAGCCGCTACGGCTTCGGCTACTCCGGCCCCAGCGTGGGCGACCTGCTCGGCACCGGGTTGAAGCTCTGGCTGTTCGGCGCGGTCGTCTTGGCGGCGTTGGTGTTCGCCTTCACGTGCGCCCTGTACTTCACACTGAAGATGCGAGGCGTCACCGTGCCGTTTGGGCAGGTGGCCACCCTGTGGTCGGTGTCGGCCACCCCGGCGATCTTCATGATGGTGATCGGCGCTTTCCTGGTCATCATCCCCACCACGGTCACGTTCTTCCTGGGCTTCCTCGTGCTCTCCATTGGCGTGGGCCTGGCGGGCAACATGGCGTTTATCGCGAACTACGTGGGGCTCAACCGGATCGCGCGGGCGGAGAAGTCGATGCTAGTCCCGTACGTCCTCTTCTGCGGGCTTGCCGCCGTGGTCGTCATGCTGATCTTCCTCATCCTCGGTCAGCTGGTGTCGTAGCCATGAAGACCAAGTCACGTTTCAGCGGGGTCGCCCTCGCGGTGGCCCTGCTCATGTTGCTCACGGCGTGCGGCGCGCGCCTGAACACCACCGTGGCCCTGGAGGAGGGCGGCGCCGGCACGCGCACGATCTCCTTCACCGTGGCCAACGACGCCGACACCCGGGACCGCATCACCGGCGGCTTCGAAGCCGCCGACGCCGCGATCGTCAAGCACCTGCCCGAAGGCCTCGAGTTCTCCGGGCTGACGATGGGCGAGGCGGAGGTGACGGGCAACTTCACCCTGTCCTTCACCGACATGGACGACTACAAGTCGAAGGTCACCGCGATCCTCGAGGCCGGCGGCCTTGACGGGGATCCCGAGATCACGTTCTTCTCCGCCGACGGCTCGTTCAAGAAGGGCTTCGAGTTCGAAGAAAGCTTCTCCTCCTCCGACCTGCTGGCCTGGGTGCCGGACGCGCTCGTCGTCGAAGGCGTCATCGCCGAAGACGACCGCAGCAGCGTCATCGACGGCGAAGACCCCAGCACCGTCACCTACGGAGGGGAGACCTACACGTCGGACTACGGCGGCTCCATCTTCATCGATCAAACCCAGGACCAGGGCTTCGACAACGTCTACCTGACGATCGCTGACAACGACGACGGCTCGTTCGGGGCCGTCGTCGTGCTCGAACGCTACTCGAAGCCGACCGAGCCGATCAAGAAGATCGACGACGAGTTCCTCGGCAAGTTCTCCGGCATGACAATCGACTCCGACACCGACACCTCGACCAACAACTACCAGCGCTCGCTCAGCTTCGACGCGATCTCCGCCGAGGACCTCGTGTTGAAGCTCGACGACGTGTTCGGCGAGGGGGCGACGTCGTTCGAAGTCGGCACTGGCGGCGAAAACGGGGAAGCCAAGCTCCAGCGCACCTACCGCGGCACCGCCGACCCGGTGGAGCTGTGCAGCAGCTACTGCGGGCTAGAAGTACACATGATCGCACCCGAGGGCTACACCTCCGGGGGTGGCGACAACACCGACTACGCGTACGGCACCAGCTTCGAGTTCGCCTTCGACAAGGACATCGTCTTCGACTCGCTCGACTTCGCGGTGAACGTGTCGATGTCGAGGGAATGGACACTCGACGTCGACGTCGTGCTCGATTCCACCGAATACGCCGACTTCCTCGACCAGGTGGAGGCCGCGCTCGCCGAGAACGGCGGTTCTATGAAGACCTCCGACGCCGACGGCAAGCGCACCTACTCCTTCTCCTTCACGCCAAAGGACGAATCCGCGTACGCCTGGTCCGTCCGCGTCCGCACCCTCGAAGGCGTCGAGAAGGAGGTCACCGACGGCGACTACGAGGTCCAGCTCGAACTCGACCCATACGACTTCGTGGGCGGCGCCCAGATCTCCCAGGTGACGGGCAGCGTTGAACTCGGCACCATGCAGAAGTGGGCGAATGTTAGCGGCTACCTGTGGACCCGCGATGGTGACACGTACACCTACTCCGTCTCCGACGCCAGCTCGCTCTGGTTCGAGGGGTATGCGTCGGGTCCGACGATGGGCAAGCTGATAGGCATGATCATCGCTGCCGTGGTGGTGATCGCGCTCATCGCGCTGGCCATCATCTTCCGCAAGAAGATCGCCAAGCTGTTCTCCAAGGGGCCGAAGCCGGCGCCGTACCCGGGAGCTACCGGTGCCGCCGGTGTGGCTGGGCCGGCGGGCGCGTATGGCGCGCAGTCATACAGCGTGCAGCCGGGGGCTCCGGTGGGCCCGGGCGCGCCGGGTCAGGGCGCCGAGCTCGGCGTTCAGCCGGAGGCTCCTCAGTTCTCCGCGGCCCACTCGGCCGAGGCCAGCACGTTTGCGGGAGCTCAGCCGGGCATCGCGCCGGGAGTTCCGGCAGGTCCTGGAGCGCAGGCCGGGCCGGGTGTGCCGGCACCGGGTGGCTCCGCCTCGGGCGAGTTCCGCGAGTACGACCTCACCTAACGCCAGCTAGCAGTGTGGGCCCGGACACCCGTCCGGGCCCACACTCATGCCCGCGCTTGCCTGCCGCGTCACCGCACGCCTGCCCGTGCGCCCGCACCCGCGCCTGCCCGTGCGTGCGTTTCGCGTCACCTGCGTCACCAGCGCCCGCAGAGCCCGCAGCGCCCACAGCCCCCGGGCACGAGCTCGCCACCACGCGCGCGGCCTGCCCGCCCGGCAGCTGCCCTCCGGCTGGTGGTCGTTGCAGATGCTGCACTACCTGGCAAGATGCGGCACTACTTTCCCGTTATTTAGTACCGCGTTTGTCAGTTTAGTGCCGCATCTGCTGAGAGGGGCCGGCGGCAGCCCACCGGCGGGCCGGCGACAGACCACCGGCCGCCACCGCCGCACCCCAAACTGGAGTCATTCCAAGGCGTAAATAACGGGGCTTTGGGCTTTCTTATATGAGCAAGGCAAGGATAGCCTTACTCGTGACAATTCCATATTTCCTGGAGGAAGAATGAAGCTCAGCGAATGCCCCACACGCGTTACGCTTCGACTCACTAACCTGAAGCTCCCCGAGCATAGCCTGCTGCGCATGCAGGAGATCGGTGTGCGGATTGGCGCCGAAGCCACGGTGATCCAGCATGCCGGTTTTGGCGGCTTGGTCCTTAATATTGCCGGCTCGCGCGTGGCGATCGACCACCGGTCCGCGAAGAACATCGAAGCGGAGCTGGTGGCATGACGGTCCAGGAAAAGGTCAAGGAAAACAAGCGTTACGCGGGCGTGACGATCGCACTGGTCGGCAACCCGAATGTCGGCAAGTCCACGCTCTTCAACGGCGTGACGGGCGCCCGCCAGGCGGTCATCAACGCCCCCGGCACCACGGTGGAGGTCAAGGCCGGCACGTGGCGGAGCCTCGGCGCCCGCGTGCTCGACCTGCCCGGCGCCTACTCGCTCATCCCCAACAGCCCGGATGAGAAGGTGGTGGCTGACACGCTCGCGGGCCCCGGTCGCGACGCCGCCGCCCCGGCTGACCACGGCCATCACGGCCACCGCGGCCCGCTCGATCAGGACGTCAACCTGGTGCTCGCCGTGCTCGACGGCGGCGCGCTCACCCGCTCCCTGTACCTCGTGGCCCAGCTGGCGCAGACGGGCTACCCGGTCGCGGCGGTGATCCACATGGCTGACGTCGCCGCCGATAACGGCATCAAGATCGACCCGTCGGTGGTTTCGCGCGAGCTTGGTATCCCGGTCATGATCTTTGACCCGCGCAAGCGCGGCCAGTACGCCCAGCTTGACCGCTTCGTCGAGCAGGCGATCCTCGAGCCGCGCCGCGTGTCCGGCCTCGACGCCGACCCCACGGCCCCCGGCTACAACGCCCGCGCGGCCGCGAACCCGCTGGCTAGCTGCCGGCTGTCCGACGTCGACGAGCGCGACCTCCTCGCCCAGACCTCCTGCGGCGGCGGTGCTGCGTGCGGTTGCGGCCACGACAAGGCTTCGTCCCTGGAGCTTGACGACGTCGCCCCCACGGGCCTCGCCTGCGGCTGCGGGCACGACCGCCCGACCAGCCTTGAGCTTGGCCCCACGCACACGACTGAGCCTGCCTCCGCCACGGATGCGGAGCTTGAGCGGGCCACCCGCCTGTTCGGCTGGGTGGACCGTGTGGAGTCGGCGATCAACACGTCCGCCGAGCGCCCTGAGACCCACGGGCCGTCGCGCTCGGATCGCGTGGACAAGGTGCTGCTCAACCCGGTGGCTGGCCCGATCGTGTTCTTCGCGGTCATGTGGCTGCTGTTCAAGCTGGCCGGCGAGTGGGTGGGTCCCATCCAGGACTGGTGTGATGCGATCTTCTCCAGCACGGACGAGGGCGCGATCTCACTGGCGAACGGCGTGAGCTGGCTGCTCGGCGTCGTCGGCCTGGGCGGAACGTGGGTGGATTCGCTCCTGGTGGGCGGTCTGTGTACGGGCCTGGGAGTGGTCGGGTCGTTCGTGCCGCTCATGTTCACGATCTTCGCCGCGCTGTCGATCTTGGAGGATTCGGGCTACATGGCCCGTGCCGCGTTCCTGGCGGACCGCCTCATGCGCCGCATCGGCCTGGACGGGCGCGTGGTGCTCCCGCTCATCATGGGCTTCGGCTGCAACCTGCCCTCCCTCGCCGCGGCCCGCACGCTGCCCTCCCCGGCGCAGCGCCTAGTCACGGTACTCATCACGCCGTACACTTCCTGCGCGGCGCGGCTGACGATCTACCTCATGATGACCAAGATCTTCTTCCCCAACAACGCAGGAACCGTGGTCTTCGCCCTCTACCTTGCCTCGATCGTGCTGGTGGTGCTGGGCGCGTGGGTGCTGAAGTTCTTCTATACCAAGAATGACGCCCAGTCCCCGCTCATGCTGATCCTGCCCGCCTACCAGGTGCCGCGCGCGCTTGTGCTGCTGCGTCAGGCGGTGCAGCGCTCGTGGATCTTCGTCAAGGGCGCGGGCAAGATCATCGTGGCCATGACCATGGTGGTGTGGCTGCTGGGCGCGATCCCGATGGGCGCGGGAGGCGCGGGCAAGTCCTTCGCTGACCCGGAGCTGCCGATGGAGGATTCGGCCTACGGGCAGGTGGCCAAGGTGCTCGAACCCGTCTTCGAGCCGGCCGGCTTCGGCGACTGGCACATGGCTGGCGCGCTCATGACTGGCTTCGTGGCGAAGGAAACCGTGGTGTCCTCGATCGTGGCCTCCTACAACATGGACCCGGAGGCCGCCGGCGACGCCGAAGACAACGGCGACGACCTCGGTGAACTTCCCGACCTCCTCGCCTCCACGTTCACGCAGACGGCCGGCGAGGGCTACCAGGGCCTGGCCGCGATCGCGTTCCTCGTCTTCGTCCTGGCCTACACCCCGTGCCTGGCTACGGTGGCCGAGCAGGCCCGCCTGATCGGCGGCAAGCGCACCACGATCGCTGTGGGCGCCCAGCTCGTCATCGCCTGGGCGCTGGCGGTGGGTATCTTCCAGATCGGGAAGCTGTTCCTGTGAACGCTCCCGCTCGCTTGAGTGCGCCCGCGGCTAACGTGGGCGCACCCGCGCGTCCGGCGTCCCTGCGCCCGGCTAGCCCGGCTAACGCTGCCAGCCAGCGTCCCGGCAGCCCCGCCTACTCGGTTGCCGACCGGGTCCTTGCCGAGATCCGGGCCGGCGGCACGATCCCTAACGTTGCGAAGAAGACCGGCACCAGCGAGGTCTTCGTCCGGGTGCTGGTGGACCACCTGGAGCGGACGGGGCTGGGCGGGTCGGCGTCGTCGTTGTGCTCGTCGGGACAGGGGGCGTGCGGGCCGAACGGCGCGCAGACTGACGAGGCTCTCATTAGTTGTGCAGGGTGCGCGTTCGCGCGCTAAAAAGGGGACAATGGCCTCGAAGGAGGCATCATGGAACCTACGCTTGCCCACGCGCTTGAGGCCGTCATCGAGGGGGACGTCCATTCCTCGCCCCGCGCTCGCGCCGAGTACGCGACGGACGCGTCGAATTATCGGGTCCCGCCGCAGGTGGTGGTGTGCCCCAAGAACGACGACGACGTCGCGGCCGTTCTGCGCATCTGCCGGGAGCGTTCGGTGCCACTGACGTCGCGCGGGGGTGGCACGTCGGTGGCGGGTAACGCGGTGGGTGAGGGCGTGGTCCTTGATTTTTCGCGTTACATGAATGCCATTGAGGTCGACCCGGTAGCGCGCACGGCCCGCGTCCAGCCGGGCGTGGTGATGAGCGATTTGCAGGCGGCGGCCGCCCCGTACGGCCTGCGCTTCGGCCCGGATCCTTCCACGCAAAATCGTGCCACGCTGGGTGGCATGATCGGCAACAACGCCTGTGGCCCGCACGCGGTGGCCTGGGGGCGAACGGCCGATAACGTGGTCTCCCTCGAGTGCCTGGACGGCATGGGCCGGCGCTTCACGGCCGGTGCGGGGGAGCTCAACGTGCCGGGGCTGGAGGCCCTCGTGGATGCCCACCTGGCCGACATTCGCAAAAACTTTGGCCGGTTTTCCCGCCAGGTCTCGGGCTATTCGCTCGAGCACCTCCTGCCCGAAGCCGGGCGCGACTTGGCGAAGATGCTGGTCGGCTCGGAGGGCACGCTCGTCGTGATGACGGAGGCGGTGGTGCGCCTGGTGCCGCTGGCGCAGACGCCCACGCTCGTGGTGCTCGGCTACCCGGACATGCCCGCGGCCGCCGACGCCGTGCCCGCGCTACTTCCCCATTTGCCGCTCGCGGTGGAGGGGATTGATGCGCAGCTGGTGGACGTGGTGCGGCGCAAGAAGGGCTCTGTGCCCGAGTTGCCGGAGGGCGGCGGCTGGCTGTTCATTGAGGTCGGGGCGCAGGAGGGCGAGGAGCTCGCGGTGGTCGAGGAGCGCGTGGCGGGCATCCTTCGCGACGCCGGCACCGACGCCGCCCGCGTCTGCCCGCCGGGGCCGGAGGCAACCGAGCTGTGGCGAATCCGCGCCGACGGTGCGGGGCTGGGCGGGCGGACGCCGTCGGGAGCCGCGGCCTGGCCGGGCTGGGAGGACTCGGCGGTGCCGCCGGAGAAGCTCGGCCCCTACTTGCGCGACCTGCGCGCCCTCATGGGTGCCAAGGGCCTGGACGGGCTCATGTACGGCCACTTCGGGGATGGGTGCGTGCATGTGCGCATTGACTTCCCGATCGAGGAGCTGGGCGGGGTGCCGGTGATGCGCGCGTTCATGGAGGAGGCCGCCGACGTGGCGGTGCGCTACGGCGGGTCGCTGTCAGGTGAGCACGGCGACGGGCGCGCCCGCTCCGAGCTGCTGACCCGCATGTACCCGCCGGAGGTCATCGAGCTGTTCGGCGCGGTCAAGGCACTCTTCGACCCGGAAGACGTGCTCAACCCGGGGGTGCTCGTGCGCCCGCGGCCCCTCGATTCTGACCTGCGCCGCCCCCACGCCTCGCCCAGTGAGTACGCCGGCGGCTTCCACTTCCGCGAGGACGACGCCGACCTCACCCGCGCCGTCCACCGCTGCACCGGCGTGGGCAACTGCCGGGCGAACCGCACGGGCGCGGGGTTTTTCATGTGCCCGTCGTACCTGGCCACGCGCGAGGAGAAGGACGCCACGCGCGGGCGGGCGCGCGTGTTGCAAGAGGCGACGAGCGGGAAGCTGATTAAGGGGTTCGCCGATGCGGCGCTGCGCGAGTCGCTCGACCTGTGCCTGGCGTGTAAAGCCTGCTCCTCCGACTGCCCCACGGGCGTGAACCTGGCCAAGTTCAAGTCCGAGGCGCTCTATCGAGGGTACAAGGGCAAGCTCCGTCCGCGCACGCACTACGTGCTGGGCAACCTGCCGCTGTTGGCCCGGTGGGCCACGGCCGTGCCCGGGGTGGCGGCAATCGCGAACGCGGCGCTCAAGGTCACGCCGCTGCGCAAGCTGGCCTTCGCCGTGGCTGGGCTGGACTCGCGCCGGCAGATGCCCGGGTTCGCTACGACGCGATTTTCCAAGCTCGCGCGGGCCGAGCAGGCCGAGATGCGGCGGGTCGGCGGCGAGCTGGCCGGGGCTGGCGCCGGCGAGGAGTCGCGGGTGCGGGCGGGGGCCGGGGACGGCGTCGTCGGCGCGCACGAGCTGGGGAAAAAGTACGTGATGCTGTGGGCCGACTCGTTCTCCGAGACGCTCGATACCACGGGCGCGCAGGCCATGGTGGCCGTGTTGCAGCGGGCGGGGTACACGGTGCTCATCCCGCCGTCGGACACGTGTTGCGGGCTGACGTGGATCACCACCGGGCAGCTGGGGCACGCGAAGAAGGAACTCACGCACCTGTTGGATGTGCTGGCGCCGTTCGCGGCGTCGGGGATCCCAATTGTGGGCGTGGAGCCGTCGTGTACGGCGGTGCTGCGCGAGGACATGCCCGACCTACTCGATGACGCCCGCGCCGGCCTCGTCTCCCACATGACCTACACGCTCGCCGAGCTGCTGACCGCGCCCGCACCGATAGGGCCGGAGGTGTGGACGCCGCCGGACCTCAGCGGCCTCACGGTGGTGGCCCAACCGCACTGCCACCACTACTCGGTCATGGGCTGGCTTGCCGACGCGGAGCTGCTGCGCCGCGCCGGCGCCGACCTCACCACGGTCTCAGGATGCTGCGGGCTCGCCGGCAACTTTGGCATGGAGAAGGGGCACTACGAGGTATCGGTCAAGGTTGCCGCCAACGACCTGTTGCCCAAACTCGCCGCTGCCCCCGACGATGCCGTCTACCTCGCCGACGGTTTCTCCTGCCGCACCCAGGCCGCCCAGCTGGCGGGCGACCAGGGCGTGCACCTCGCCGAACTCCTGCGCGACGGGGTGGCCGTGCGGCGCAAGGGCGGGCGCCGGTAGGGTGCGGCTGTGGTGGCCGGGCGGCGTCGTGAACGAGCCGGGCAGGAAGCCGGGGCGCGCCGTCGTTGGGCGGTTGGCTACGGGCGCGCGGGCGGGCACGGAAGGCGTGGTTGGCCGCGTGGCTGTCGGCAAGTCCACTTCACGGATGAGGCGGCGCCCATCCGGGGCCGGTAGGCTGGAATAAACTGAGGTGCGGGAAGGAGAACGCGTGGTGGTTTTCGCATTGCATCAGGGGCGCCTGGTGGCGGCGGCGCAGTCCGTGCCCAGTGAGGCGAGCCCCGAAATCCTTGACGCCGTACGCTCCCAAATCTTTGACTTTATCGGCCAACCGCTGTTCGGCGTGGGCTGGGCGGACCAGACCTTCCTCGCGCTTGATACGACGGGGCAGGTGGTGAGCGTTGACGTCGTGGAGGCGCTCTCCGCCCAGGACTTCAGCGCGGCGCTCACGCGCGCCGGCCGGCACGCCCAGATGAGCCGGGCCGCGCTCGGGCAGATGTACCCCGGCGGGCTCGAGTCCTTCGACGCCGACTACCGCGCCTTCGTCGACTCCGCTCCGCCGCGCACGGCGCCCGGGCCGCGCCTGCACATCTTCTCCCTGGCCTACGACACCGATGTCCTGTGCCCTATCCTCGCCCTGCGCGGCGGTGGGGTGGAGGCCCATCGGGTGCTGGCCTATCAGAGCGCGCAGGGACTGCTGGTAGAGATCGCCGAGCTGGCTGAGCTGCCCGCGGCGCTGCCGTGGGCGGGAGAGGCGGTTGAGCCGGAGCTCGTTGCGGAGGAGTCGGCTACCGAAGAGGTCGTTGAGGGGACGCCGGCCGAGGACGTGCCGGCCGAAGTGGTTAATGCTGCTGAGCCGGCGGCCGAAGAGCCGGCGGCGGACGTTGCAGAACCCGCCGAAGATGTGGCTGAGGCTGTTGAGGTTGCCGAGGTGGCCGACGTCGCGGAGCCTGAAGTCACGGCGGAGCCGTCGCCGGAGGCGGAGGAGATCGTCGACCGCGCCCAGCGCTACGACGACGCCTGGGACATCAGCGGCTGGCGCTTTGAGAAGGAGAGGCCGGCGAAGAGGTCGGCGTCGGAGGTCATGTCCACGGTGGAGTCCCGCCGAACCTCGCGGGAGAGCCGCCGGGCGCTGAGCGAGGAGGCCCGGGATCTCTTGGAAAAGAACCGCCAGGACGTGGGCCCCACCATGTACGACCAACTCATGAGCGAGGCCAAGCGCCCCGAACAGCGCCTGTGGGATATGAGCGCGCCGAAGGATCACGGTGCCACCATTTACTCGGAGCAGGCTTCGTCGGTGGCCTCGCAGGAGGCGGTGACCCGCGCGGCAATGCGCCCGTGGAAGTCGCTGGCTCCTGCTAAGCCTGCACCTGCCGGCTCGCCCGCGCCTGGGCCCCAGCGCGCCGACAGCACCGATCGCGCGGCCGCGCCTGAGTCTGCTACCCAGCTCGCGGCTAACACGCGTGAGCCCAACATTGACTCCACGGACCTGCCCGAGCCCCTGCCGCGGATGCAGCAGGTCGTGGCCGAGGTGGGCGCTGTTGACGTGACGTGGCGCTCGCGGCGCCGCCGCCGGCGCAGCCTTTCCGCGCGGCTGACAGAGACCGGCCTGCTCGAGGTGGAGGGCAAGGGCGTGTTTGCGGATCCGTCGCAGGCTGCGGTGGCGGCTTCGGGCATGATCGGCGCGGACGGCTGGCGCATGTGGCTCGTCCCGGACGGCCGCTCCTTCGGCGAGATCGCCTAGCGCAGCACCCCCGCCCCGCTCCGGTACCCGCGCCGATTTGGGCGCCGATAATCCGTGTTACTGGCTTGGTTCCTGCTCGGCTCTGGCTCCCGTCGTCACAAGTCGTGAATCTGAGGGCGAGCGGGCTTCTATAGCGATCGGTAGCCGGTATTTTCACGAGTTGTGTCGGCCAGGCCCCGGGTCTGGTCGAACAGCGCCGCGGACGAAGCGCTCGATGTGGCCGTAGGCGTACTGGCGGGAGGAGCGCCGGGAGAGTAGTACGTCGTGGATGGCGTCCGGCACCTTGACCAGGGTGGTTACCCGCCCGAGCCAGGGCACGCGCTTCCAGATTTGGTCGACGTTGAGGACGGTGTCGGCGTGGCGCATCTGGTCATTCCACGTGTCGGAGTAGAAGGTCTGCGCGCTGGTGAGCACCAGGATCGGGCACTGGATGTCGAGCCCTTGGGCCACGCGCTCGTGCCCGTTGGCGATCGCGCGTAGCCAGCCGGCTCGGATGGGGAAGGAGGGCACTTGCCGGTAGCGCGGGTCGGGGTGCCAGCCGCCGTCGGTGACGAACGGGTCATCGCAGGGATCGGCGCTGGCTGCGGCGCGTTCCTCGTCGGTCATGTAGCCGGTCAAGAGCCGGTGGTAGAAGTCGTTGCCGGGCATGGGGATGATGGTGGTGCGCGAGAGGCGATGGATTGTGTCGAGGATGGGCTGGCTGGCGAGGCGCAGCGCGGTCTGGCCTTGGAATTCGAGCCAGGGGGAGTTGAGGATGACGCCGGCGAGGGCATCGGGGTGGCGGTCGGCCCAGAGTGTGGCGGTGAGGCCGCCGGTGGAGTGGCCATAGAGGAAGAGCGGGACGGTGTCGCCGAGTTCGGAGTAGATGACGTCGAGCGCTTCGTGGATCTCCTCGTCGTACGTGGATAGGTCCTCGATGTAGCCCCACATTTGGTCGTCGAGGTGCGAGCGGCCGTATTTGCGCAGGTCAATGGCGTAGAAGCGCCCGCCCATGCGCTCCACTTCGAGTGCGAACTCGTACTGGTAGAAGTAGTCGTTCCAGCCGTGGATTGCCAGCACCGCGAACGTGGGTGCGCTGTCCCCAGGCCGGTAGGTCACGAGTGTGGCGCGGTTGGGCCCGAACTCGTCGTCGTGCAGGAGGAGGACGCGCTGGTAGAAGCCGTCCCCGAGGAAATCAGGTGTCCACGACATGCCACCATTATTGCACCCGGCGCGCGCGGGCGGGGAAGAGTGCGGGGTCGTCGAGGAAGTCGCGCAGGATGGCCGTGACCTGGTTGTTTTCGATGAGGAAGCCGTCGTGGCCGTAGGCGGAGTGCACGGTTCGCAGCGGGCGCGCGCCGGGGAGGGCGGCGGCGAGCGCGGCCATGTCAGCGGGGTAGAACAGCCGGTCTGAGTCGACTGCCACCACGAGTGCGGGCATGGTCAGGTTTGCGACGACGGCGGGGGTGCCGCCGCGGCCTCGCCCGATGTCGTGGGTGATCATCGACTGGGAGATTGTGAGATAGGAGTTTGCGTCAAAGCGGGCGGCGAGCTTGTAGGCGTGGTGATCCAGATACGAGGAGACGGCGTAGCGGCCGCCGGCGAGTGGATCTTCGCCCTCTTGGGGCGTGCGGCCGAAGCGCTGGTGGAGTTCGAGCGGGCTGCGGTAGGTAATATGTGCGAGCTCGCGGGCGAGGCCCAGGCCGCGGTGGGGGCCGGCGCCGTCGGGAAGGTGATAGTAGTCGCCGCCGTTGAAGGCGGGGTCGAGGGCGATGGCCTGATTTTGGGTTTTTTGGTAGGCGATCTGCTCGGCAGTGGTGGCCGGGCCCGCCACTAGCACGGCGATCGCCCCGCACATGCGCGGGTACGACGCCGCCCACTCCATCACCCGGTTGCCGCCGAAGGACGCGCCGGCGACGAGCGCCCAGCGGCTCACGCCGAGCCGGTCGGCCAAGAGGTTTTCCGCCGCACACATATCCCTGATCGTGATCTCGGGGAAGCGCGAGCCCCACGGCTTGCCGTCGGGGGCGATGGAGGCCGGGCCGGTCGAGCCCTGGCAACCACCCAGTACGTTGGGGCAGACCACGAACCAGCGGTCGGTGTCGATGGCTTTGCCCGGGCCGACGATCTCGTTCCACCAGCCGTCCGTGCCGTCCTTCGAGGTGGCGTGAGAGTCGCCCGTGAGGGCGTGGCACAGCAGGATCGCGTTCGAGCCGTCCGGGCTGAGCGTGCCCCAGGTCTCGAAGGCGAGCGTGACGTGGATTGTGCCGCCAAGCTCGAGGGGAAGTGGGCCGAGGTCTGCGAACTGGCGCTCGCCGGGCTCGTCGCCGTCGCGCCAGGCGCCGGTGGCCGGCAGGGGCTTACGGGAGAGGGGCGGGTGGTAGCCGGTGTCGAAGTCCGCCACGGGGGCGGCGTCGGTGACGGGCGTGAGCGGCGGGTAGCCCACAAGGAAAGGCGGGTAAGAAGCGTCGGGTGTCATGGAGGTCCTCATCGTAGATCACGGGCATGTCAAGGGCACCCGCCAGGAAGGGGCCGGTGCCCGCTCTACATTCGCTTCATGCCTCCACCATAGGGCGCGCCCGAAAGGGGCGCAACGGGATGACGTGGCATGAGACAGCGGCAAGATCGCGGGCGTGTGACAGTTGTTAATGGTGAGAATGAAGTAAATAAAGTGAATTGTGATTCTCGTGTTTCATTTTGTAACGAATGGGTATACGGTGGTGGGTGAAAACGCGTTGTCAAGCCGACACGCCCGCACGCATCACACATATGGAGGTGGCTGGTGGCACGTAAGTCACTGGTAATGCTCTCAACCTTCGGGTTGGCATGGTCCTTCGCGCTACCCGCACAGGCAACTCCCATCTCGGGAAACGACATCGAGGATTCGTACGCTGCGCAAGAGCAGACCGCTCGCTCGCTGGCCGATCTCGAACTGGAGTTGACGCGCCTGGCACAGGAGTCGGACGCCGCCACGGCCGCTGCCGCCGAGGCGGAGGCTGCCTCGATCATCGCGCAGTCGGATCTGTCAGACGCGATCTCCGAAGCGATCGCCGCTCAGGAGAAGGCAAACGCTGCGAACGATGACCTGCAGGTCGCGCGTCGTGAACTCGGTTCTGTCTCGCAGGCGATGTACAAGAATCAAGCGGGCGAGGTCACGCAGTCCTACTACCTCTTCGGTGCGGACTCGATGGAGGACGCGAATAAGCGCTCGCAGGTCTTCGGCGCGGTGGCGAACTCGGTTGACTCCAGGGTGCAGCGCTTCCAGGCGCTCGAGGAAGTGGCGCGTGTGCTCCAGGAAGAGGCCGACGCCGCCGCGGAGGCCCAGACCAAGGCCGCGGACGAAGTGACCGCCAAGGCCGACGCCGCGAAGGCCGCCGCCGAATCCCAGAAGCAGATCCTCGCCTCGGCCCAGGCCCAGCGCGATGGCCTGGCCTCGGAGCTAGCCGCACGTCGTGGTACCACGGAGGAGCTGGAGCGCGCACGCCTCGCCCAGCTCGAACAGGAGCGTCAGGGCAAGGCGGAAGCCGCCGCGAACCTCGTGCGCGCCCAGGCCGAGCAGGTCCGCCAGGAGCGCGCCACGTCGGACGCTCAGGCCGCTGTCGACCAGTTGGCCACCAATGCTGCTGCTGCCGACGCCGCCGCGAACGCCGCCGAGAAGGAGGCCCAGCGCCTCGCCGAAGAAGCGAAGAACTCCTCGGGTGCGGGCAAGGCCAACACGGAGAAGGCTGCCAAGGAGGCCGCTGACTTCGCTGCCGCCCAGCGTGCGCAGGCTGATCGCATCGCCGCCCAGAAGGCCGCCGCCGAGCAGGCCCAGAGGATCGCCGCGGAGAAGGAGGCGGCCGCTAAGGCTGCTGCCGAAAAGGCCGCGGCGGAGAGGGCCGCGAAGGAGGCCGCTGACAAGGCGGCACGCGAGAAGGCGGAGAAGGAGGCGGCTGCCAAGGCTGCCGCTGAGAAGGCGGCTAGAGATGCCGCCGCCAAGGCCGAGAAGGAGGCCGCGAACAAGGCCGCCCAGAACGCGCCGACGTCGGGCTCGGGCCAGGCCCTGGTCAACTACGCACGCCAATTCGCCGGTGTCCCGTATGTGTGGGGCGGCGTCTCGCCCACCTCGGGTTGGGACTGCGTGGGCTTCGTGTGGTATGTCCACCAGCGCTTCGGGGTGACCACCCCGCGCCGCACTGGCCAGTCTGTCACCCAGTTCTGGGGCGCCTACCGCCAGGTGCCGGCCTCCCAGGCCCAGCCCGGTGACGTCATGTGGTGGCCCGGCCACGTGGGAATCTACACCGGCAACGGCATGCACATTGCCGCCTGGAACCCGTCGATGGGCACCCAGGAGCGCGCGGTGTGGGGTAACCCGATTTACCTGCGCGTCCGCTAAGAACCATCCCGTCAAGGAACACGCCTAGAAGAGGAGGCCACCCCAGCCGGGGCGGCCTCCTCTTCTAGGCTTTGCGGCTTTCCGGGCTTTGCTTCTTCGCTCAGCCCCGGCGCCTGCTACTTCATGTTGTCGGGGTGGATGTTCGGGTTGTGCTCGTAGTAGCCGGTGTCGATCGCGCGCTGGAAGGAGGCGCGGATCTCCGCCTCGGTTTCTTCGCGGCCCACCCAGTGGGCGCCCTCCACCGACTTGCCGGGCTCCAGGTCCTTGTAGACCTCGAAGAAGTGCTGGATCTCGAGGCGGTGGAATTCGGAGATGTCCTCGAGCTCGGTGCGCCAGGATGCTCGCTGGTCGCCCGTGGGGACGCAGACCACCTTGTCGTCGCCTCCCGCCTCGTCCTTCATGCGGAACATGCCGAGCGCGCGGCAACGGATCACGCAGCCGGGGAAGGTGGGCTCGTCGAGGAGCACGAGCGCGTCGAGCGGATCGCCGTCTTCGCCGAGCGTGCCGTCGATAAAGCCGTAATCGTCAGGGTAGCGAGTGGAGGTGAAGAGCATCCGGTCGAGCCGAATGCGGCCGGTCTTGTGGTCCACCTCGTACTTGTTGCGGTTCCCCTTCGGGATTTCGATGGTGACGTCGAAGTCCATTACTCTCTCCTTCGCTGTTGAACTGACCACCATTCTAGCCCGCGGTTTGAACATTTTTGCGTGTCATTGCGGCTTTCGTGCGCACATGTGTCCACGCGCTGCGCCTGGGTGTGGGAAGATGGCAAGGTGTGGAAGAGAGTTGTTGCGGCGCTCGCGGTGATCTTGGCCTGTACCTACGTTTTCGCTGATGCCTGGGACCTTGCCCCGGGCCCGCTCACCACGAAGCCGGAGCCGGCCCACCCGTTGCCGTATCCGACGTTGGATGCGGTGGTGGCGGAGGCCCCGGAGGTTGAGGAGTCGGATGCGAGCGCGCCATCGGGCGACGCCGTGGCCTCCCTCATCTCGGCTTTGGCAAACGCCGAGTCGAATACGGGCCAGACCTCGGTGATTGTCACGGATCCACGCACGGGCGAGGTGATAGCCTCCTACAATGCGTCGCGTGCGGCCACGCCGGCGTCAAACATGAAGCTGGTGACGGCCCGGGCGGCGCTCGACGTGCTCGGCCCCGAGACCACCCTGCCCACGGTCGCCGCGCTGTCCGGCAACACGCTCTACCTGATCGGCGGGGGCGACGTGCTCCTCACCGACGGCGCGGGCGATCCCACTGTGACCCGTGGCCGGGCGGGCCTGGCGGACCTCGCCGCGAAGGTGGCCGAGGCGCTCACTAGCCGTTCGGACGTGTCCGGGCCGCTCGAGCTCGTCGTCGATTCGAGCCTGTTCGAGGGCCCGCTTCATTACGACGACATCGAGGGCGCCGACCGGGGCTACGTCATGGAGCTGCGCCCGATCGCCGTCGACCGCGGGCGCGTGCAGGGGATGGGCTATCGCCCGAACCCGGACCTGCTGGCCGGCGAGGCGTTCGCCGAACAGTTGCGGGCGGCGGGCGTCGAGGTCGGGGAGGCGAGCCGCGGGAAGGCGCCCGACGGCGCCGCCCTGTTGGCCCGCGTCGAGTCCGCGCCGGTACGTGACCTGGTGGACCTCCTGCTCACCGAGTCGGACAACTCGGTCTCGGAGGTCATGGGGCACCTGGTGGCGATCGCGAAGGGCAAGCCGGCCACGTTCGCCGGATCCTCGCAGGCGATCGCGGAGGTGCTGCGGGCGGCGGGTTACCCGATGGATGGCGTCGTGCTGGCGGATGCCTCGGGGCTGTCGGCGTCAAACAGGGTGACCGCCGAGCTGCTGACCTCGATTTTGCTTGACGTGTGGCGTTGCGAGGAGTGCCCGTTCGCCGCCCTGCCCGCGGGCCTGCCGGTGTCGGCCCTGGATGGCACGCTTCAAGACCGCTTCGCCGGCTCGGACGCGGAAGGGCAGGTCCGGGCCAAGACGGGCACGCTCGTGCAGGCGACCTCCCTGTCCGGCTTCCTGCGCACGGAGGCTGGCTACCCGCTCATCTTCTCCATCCTGCTCGACCAGCTCGAGGAAGGCACCGCGCCCGGCTCGCGCGCGCTCATCGATTCTTTCGTGGCGGACCTCACGAAGTTGTAGCGGGCCCCGTGGCGGGCCGTGTTTCACGACGCCGTCCGCGCTGGTCGCGGGCCCGTGCCCGGGCGTCGTGGGTTTGCGCCTTGAGCGACTTTTCTCGCGAGTGTCGGAGGGGCACATTACCCTTGAGACATGATTGATCACAGCAAGGTTCACCGGGCTGCGCGCGTGCTGTCGGGCGGCGGTCCGGAGGTCAGCCCAGCCAAGGCTCGCGCGCTCGTCACTGACCTGCGCGCGCAGGCGAAGCGCGCCCCGGGTATCGTCGCCTCCGTCACGGGCCTGGCCGAGGCGGCCGAGCACGCGACGGCGGTGGAGGTCAAGGTGGTGGACCGAGCCACGTGGGCGAGTGCGGGCGCGGTGTCGATTGAGAACATGATCCCGGGTCGGGACGTGGTGGGAACGCTCGAGGGTGCGGTGGTGTTCTCGGCCGTGGCCGCAAAGGTGCTCGGCCAGTTCGATCCGTTCTCGGAACCGGAGCGCCTGTACCTGGTGGCGCCGAACGTGGCCGCCTTCCGCATGAACTTCGATCTGGACCGGCGGGATTTGTGCCTGTGGGTGGCCGTCCACGAACTCACGCACGCCACCCAGTTCGCTGCGGCCCCCTGGCTCAAACCTGAGTTGGCGAAGCGGGCCGGGCAACTGATGGACGCCTTCAACTCAAATGCGGGGGTGGAGGAGGCGCTGGCGAACGTCACGGCCGTCATGTCGCTGCTCGAGGGGCACGCCGAATACGTGATGAACAACGTGCCCACCACGCGCATCCCCTCCCGCCAGCGCATCGTGTCTGCCATGGCGGCCCAGCGCGCGGGCAGCAACCCGATCGTGGCGTTCCTCGTGCGCAAGCTGGGCCTGGATAAGAAGACGGCCCAGTACGCGGCGGGGGAGACGTTCGTGAAGTACGTGGTGCGCGAGCGCGGCATGGAGTTTTTCAACAAGGTGTGGCTGGCGCCCGAGCATCTGCCCACGCCCGCGGAGCTGGCCGACCCGGCGGCCTGGATCGAGCGCATGTAATGTCCTTCCCGGCCCCTGCCCTCACCGCCGCCCGCCACGCCATGAGCGAGGCGCTCGCCCCCATCCCCGATGGGGGCTCGGTCCTGCTCGCCGTGTCCGGCGGCTCGGACTCGATGGCGCTGACGAAGGTGGCAATGTGGGCCAGCGCGGGCCGGGTGGAGGTTCTCGCGGCCACGGTGGACCACGGGCTACGCCCCGAATCGGGGCGTGAGGCACTGGCGGTGGAACGGTACCTGAGGGGAGTGGTGGACACCCCGATTGCCACGCGCGTGGAGGTAGCCGCAGCGGGCGGGGACGGGCCGGAGGGCAACGCCCGCGCGGCCCGCTACGCCAGGCTGGCGGAGATCGCACGGGCCGGCGGGGAGCTCAAGGGGTGTGGCCCGCTCACCGTGCTCCTCGGCCACACGGCCGACGACCAGGCCGAGACGGTGCTCATGGGGCTCGGGCGCGGCTCCGGCACCCGCTCGATTGCGGGCATGGCCCGCCGCGGCCACCTGCCAGGCCACCCCGACGTGCCGATGGTCCGCCCCTACCTCCACCTGCGCCGCGGCGAGCTGCGCGCGGTCTGCCGGGTGCTCGACCTGCCGTGGCTGGAGGACCCGTCCAACGATGTGAATGGGCCGTGGCGTTCGGCCGATGGCGGCCCGCTTCGCCGCTCGCAGATCCGCCACAGGGCCATGCCGGCCCTGGAGGAGGTGCTGGGCCACGGCGTCGTCGACTCACTGTGCCGCACGGCGCACATGGCGCGGGAGGACGACGCGGCGCTGTCGAAGATCGCGGAGCGGGTGCGGGCGGACGTAACTGGGCCGGAGGGGATCGACGTGCGAGCGCTGGCACGTGCCCCACGGGCGGTGCGAACCCGGGTCCTACGCGAGGCGGCGGGCGGCGTCGGGCGCCCTGGTGACATTGTTTACTGGCACATTGACGCGCTTGATAGGCTCGTGTGCGGGGCGGACAATAATCGTGAACTCGATCTACCCGGCGCCCATGCCTGCCGGCGAGCCAACCTTTTAACCATCACAAGAGCGGAGAAGTCATGAATCTTGAGGATTGCAAAGATGACGTGGTGAAGATCGTCGTCACAGAGGAGCAGATTAAGGAGCGCCTGGCCGAAATGGGAGCCCAGATCAGCGAGGACTACAAGGATGAGGACTCACTACTGCTCGTGGGCGTGCTGCGCGGGGCCATCATGGTGATGGCTGACCTGTCGCGGCAGATCTCCGTGCCCCTGCACATGGACTGGATGGCGGTCTCCTCCTACGGCGCCTCCACGAAGACGTCGGGTGTGGTGCGCATCCTCAAGGACCTGGACACGGAGCTGGAGGGCCTCAACGTCCTCATCGTCGAAGACATCATTGACTCGGGCCTCACCCTCGACTGGCTGCAGCAAAACCTCGTCACCCGCGGGGCGAAGTCGGTCAAGATCGCCACCCTGCTGCGCAAGCCGGACGCGGCGAAGGTCAAGGTGGACGTGGAATACGTCGGCTTCGACATCCCCAACGAATTCGTGGTCGGCTACGGGCTCGACTACGCCGAGGACTACCGCCACCTTCCCTTTGTGGGTGTCCTCGCTCCCCACGTGTACGGAGGTTAAATGTCTAATCGACAGCGACGCAGCCTGGAGGACTTCAACCGGAGGGGCCGCAAGGCCAAGCAGGGAGGCGATGCGGATGAAGGCCCGCGCTCGAAGCGCGAGCGCAAGGAACAGGAGGAGCGCGAGCGCAAGCAGCGGCGCATCTTCTGGGGGATCATGAGCGCCCTGACCGTGGGTGCCATGCTTATTTTCTTCTTCTTCAACCCCGCCGGCTTCACGCAGGTCAAGACCAGCGAGGGCCGCCAGATCCTGCAGTCGCAGTCGATTGAGCGCATCCAGGTTACCGACGGTAGCCAGATCGTCCAGATCTGGCTCAAGGACGACTACAAGCCCACCGACCTGGAGGGCAAGAAGCAAAAGCCCACGAAGAAGGTCCAGTTCCAGTACACGGACCCGGAGGGCGACGCGGTGCTCGGGCTTGTGCAGAGGGCGAAGTCTGAAAACGGGTACAACTCGATCGTGCCGCAGCAGTCGCTGCTGTTCTCCCTGCTATCCTTTATGCTGCCGATGCTGCTGATCGTGGGTTTGTTCTTCTGGATGATCCCCAAAATGCAGGGGCGGATGAACGAATTTGGCAAGGTCAAACGCGACGGGGTCGAATCGGACCTGCCGGACGTGACGTTTGCCGACGTCGCCGGCGTCGACGAGGCAGTCGAAGAGCTACGCGAGATCAAGGAGTTCATCGAGACTCCGGAGAAGTTTTACAAGATGGGGGCGAAGATCCCGCGCGGCGTGCTGCTCTACGGCCCGCCGGGAACCGGCAAGACGCTGCTGGCGAAGGCCGTGGCAGGCGAGGCCGGCGTGCCCTTCTTCCACATCTCGGCCTCCGAGTTCGTGGAGATGTTCGTGGGCGTGGGTGCCTCCCGAGTGCGTGACCTGTTTACGAAGGCCAAGAAGGTGGCCCCGGCGATCATCTTTGTGGACGAGATCGACGCGGTCGGGCGCAACCGCGGCGCCGGGATCGGCGGCGGCAATGACGAGCGCGAGCAGACTCTGAACCAGCTGCTGGTGGAGATGGACGGCTTTGACGAGCGCACGAACGTCATTGTCATTGCGGCCACCAACCGGCCCGACGTTCTCGACCCGGCGTTGCTGCGCCCCGGCCGCTTCGACCGGCAGATCGGCGTGGACGCGCCGGACCTGCCCGGACGCCAGGAGATCCTCAAGGTCCATGCCGACGGCAAGCCGTTGGAAGAGGGGGTCTCGCTCGAGTCGATCGCCCGCCGCACGCCCGGTTTCTCCGGAGCGGACCTGGCAAACCTGTTGAACGAGGCGGCGCTCCTTGCGGCCCGCCGCGGGCACACGAAGATTGATGAGGACGACATCGACGAGGCGATCGACCGCGTGATCGCTGGACCGCAGCGCCGCACCCGGGTGATGAACCCGAAGGAGAAGCGGATGACCGCCTACCATGAGGCCGGCCACGCCGTGGCCGCCGCGGCGCTCAACCACACCGACCCGGTCACGAAGGTGACGATCCTGCCGCGCGGGCGGGCCCTGGGCTACACGATGGTCATGCCCACCGAGGATCGGTACTCCACCTCTCGCCACGAGCTGCTGGACGAAATGGTCTACGCGATGGGCGGGCGCGCGGCGGAGGAGGTCGTGTTCCACGATCCCACCACGGGCGCCTCGAACGACATCCAGAAGGCCACCTCGGTGGCGCGCAAGATGGTCACCGAATACGGCATGTCGCAGCGGGTGGGGGCCGTGCGCCTCACGGCAGACGACTCCGATCCCATGACTCGGATGGGCGGCGGGCAGGCCCGCGAGCACTCCGATGACCTGGCCCGGATCGTGGACGAGGAAGTGCGCACCTTGCTCGACCGCGCCGCCCAAGAGGCATGGCAGATCATGATGGACAACCGCCACGTGCTCGACCGCCTCACCTCCGTGCTCCTGGAAAAGGAGACCGTGCTCGAGGGCGAACTCAAGGAAATCTTCAAGGACATCGTCAAGGCGCCGGCGCGCCAGCTGTGGCTGTCCTCGCCCGAGCGGCCCGTGTCCGACCTGCCGCCCGTGCCGCTGCCTGAGGCCCCGAAGGCCGACGACGAAGCCGAGGCTGGCGAGGGTTCTCATGCAGGGGCTGGAGACAGTGCCGACGCCGGCCAGGACAAGAACGCCGAGGACAGTGCCGAGGGCGGGCGGCCGTCGTCGGGAAGCGAGCCCGAAGGAGGAATCAAGTGAGCGTGGACGTTGAGCGCGCACAGGCCGCCGTCCGTGAACTTCTCTTTGCGATTGGGGAGGACCCGGACCGCGACGGCCTGATTGACACCCCGGCCCGCGTGGCCCGGTCGTATGCGGAGATCTTTTCCGGCCTGGACGAGGACCCGGGCGAGCACCTGGAGAAAGTGTTCGACGTGGGGCATCAGGAGATGGTGCTCGTGCGGGACATTCCGGTGTATTCGATGTGCGAGCACCACCTGCTGCCGTTCCACGGCGTGGCCCACGTGGGCTACATCCCCGGAGCGGACGGTCGGGTGACCGGCCTGTCGAAGCTGGCCCGGCTGGTCGAGGGCTATGCGCATCGGCCACAGGTCCAAGAGCGGCTCACCACCCAGGTGGCGGAGGCGATCTACGAGCGGTTGGGTGCGACAGGCGTGATCGTCGTCGTGGAGGCGGAGCACCTGTGCATGTCGATGCGCGGGGTGCGTAAACCGGGGTCGCGCACGGTGACGTCGGCGGTGCGGGGCACGATGCACGATCCGGCCACGCGCGCCGAAGCGATGAGCCTAGTGAGGTAGCCATGAACATCATGGGAATTGTGAACGTCACGCCGAACTCGTTCTCGGACGGGGGCCAGTTCCTGGACCCGGGCGCCGCGATCGAGCACGGACGCGAGCTCGTGGCCGCCGGCGCCACGATCCTCGACATCGGCGGGGAGTCCACCCGCCCGGGAGCCGAACCGGTGGCCCCGGAGGACGAGTGGGCGCGGATTGCGGACGTGGTGGCGGAGTTGTCGGGCGAGGTGGCGGTGTCGGTGGACACCTACCACGCCAGCACCGCGCGCCGGGCCGTGGAGGCGGGCGCGGCGATCGTCAACGACGTGACCGGCGGGCAGGGCGATCCGGCCATGTTCGCCACCGTGGCCGAGCTCGGCTGCGACTACGTGCTCCAACACGGGCGGGGCAACGCCCGCACGATGAACGACCTGGCGTCCTACGGCGACGTGGTAGGCGAGGTGCGCTCCGAGCTGCTGGCTTCGCGCGATGGGGCGGTGGCCGCAGGGATCGCGCCGGAGTCAATCATCCTCGACCCGGGCCTTGGCTTTGCGAAGGTGGGCGATCAGGACTGGGAGATCCTGCGCGGGCTCGGCGCCTTCCTAGGCGAGGGGCACCGCGTGCTCGTGGGGCACTCGCGCAAGCGCTTCCTCGTGCCGTTTGCCGTCAACGACGAACGGGACGTGGCAACCGCCGCGATCGCGGCCTTCATCGCGGAGTCGGTGTGGGCGGTGCGCGTGCACAACGTGGCCGCCACGGCTACCGCGATCGGCGTGGCCCGCATGATGAAGGGCCTGTGATGGCCCTGTCGACGATCCGCCTCACCGGCCTGCGAGTCCGCGGCATGCACGGCGTGCTCGACTTCGAGCACGCCGAGGCGCAGGACTTCGTGGTCGACGTGGCGCTACACCTCGACATCTCGCGGGCGATTGCCACCGACGATGTCGCCCACACCATCAACTACGCCGAGGTGGCCGACATGGTGGTAGGCGTGATCGAGGGTGACCACGCGGACCTCATCGAGACCTTGGCCGGCCGCATCGCCGAGCGGGCGCTGGGCTTTGGAGCCGCGGGCGTGGAGGTGACTGTACATAAGCCGCAGGCACCGATCCCGCACGAGTTCACCGACGTGGCCGTCACGCTCGAGCGCTGGGCCCTGGAGGCCGGGTCGGCGGGCGATGGGCTCGCGGCCGGGCTGGCTGTGGCCCCGGGTGCCGGGGCTGCGGCACAAGCCGGCGGCCAGCTGTCGGCGCCGGCGGGCGCGGAGCGGGCCGTGATCGGCGTCGGGTCCAACCTCGATGCGGCCGGGCACGTGCGCGCCGCGATCGAGGAGCTGGGCGAGCTGGGAGTTGTCGTCGCGGCCTCGGGGCTGTATGACACCGCGCCGCGACTGGCGGAGGGCCAGGCCGGGCAGCCGGATTACGTTAACGCCGTGGTGCTGCTAGACACGCACCTATCGCCCCTCGAACTGCTCGACGCCCTGCAGGGGATCGAGGCGGCTCACGGGCGGGTCCGATCCGAGCGCTGGGGTGCGCGCACGCTCGACCTCGACATCGTCACCTATGCGGGCCTCGAACTCGACACCCCGCGCCTAACCCTGCCCCACCCGCGCGCCGCCGAGCGGCGCTTCGTGCTCGAGCCCTGGGCCGCCGTCGACCCGGGCGCGCGCCTCGCCGGCCACCCCGTCGTGAGCCTGCTTGCCGGCGTCGCCGACCAGCGGGTCCAGCCCCTGGGGGAGCCAGCATGAGCGAGAGCCCGAAGCTGCGCCCCACGTCGATCTCGATGTTGGTCGGGGCAGGGTTAGTCGCGGGGATCACGGTTTTTTCGCTGACGTCGGTGTTCATCCGCTCTGGCGCCAGCCCGGTGCCAGTGCCGTTTTGGCTGTTCCTCGCGCCGCTGGCGATCGGCGCGGTGGTGATCAGCCAGGCGTGGCTGGTGCGCCAGTACCGCCGGGGCAAGCGCCCGGTCGATCAGCTGTATGCCGCCCGGATCTGGGTGCTGACCCAGGCCACGTCGCGTGGCGGCACCCTGATGGCTGGCGGCGCGCTTGGCGTCGCGGTGGCCTACTATGCCGGTTCGGCGGCCTTCCTCACCGACAACGCGCACAACGCCCTCCTCGCCGGGATCGCGTCGATCATCATGACCGTGGCGGCGCTCGTTGGCGAGCGCTGGTGCACCTACGACGACCCGAGCCCCGACGCCGCTGCCAGCGCCTAGCCGTTCGCCGTGCTGGGGCCGCGCGCCGTGCTGGGGCCGCGAGCCGCGCCACGGCGTCGTGCGCAGGGCCCGCCCTGTCCAAATGCGGCACTAAACTGACAAATGCGGCACTACATAACGGGAAAGTAGTGTCGCATCTTGCGGTTTAGTACAGCTTCTGCGGGTAGGCCTCACACGGGCAAGCGACGGCAATCCTCCCGACCTCGGCCACGAGCTCGAATCCGCTGAGCCTCAGACGCTCGGTGGACGGGGCCGGCCGCGCGGGCGGTAGAATGTCAGACATGAGACATCCACTTGCCCAGGACACCGTTTTCATCCCCTTGGACCCCGGATACACGAAGGTGCAGGCCATCCGCTGGTCGGTCGCCGTGATCGTGATCGTGGCGGTCGGCGCGATCCCCGGGATTTTGCTCGGGAGTGCGAGCTTCCCGGGCGTGCTGTGGTGGGTCGGCTTTGCGATCTGGGCGGTGGTGTGGCTGATCCAGGTCCCGTTCGCGCTGCGCCGGGCCCGCGCGTTCGGCTACGCCGAGCTGGAGGACGAGCTCCTCATCCGCTCCGGCATCATGTTCCATTCCGTGACCGTGGTGCCTTACGGCCGCATGCAGCAGGTGGAGGTGGGCACGGGTCCGCTGCTGAAGCGCTTTGGGCTGGGGTCGATTGAGCTGGTGACGGCGTCGGCGGGCTCGAATGCCTCCATCCCCGGGGTGGCGATTGAGGAGGCCGAGCGCCTGCGCGAGAAGCTGACCGCGCTGGGCGAGGCGAGGATGGAGGGCCTGTGAGCGACAAGCGTACGCTCGGCGAATCCGTGCCCGAGGGCGCGTGGCGCAAGTTCCACAAGGTGACCCCGCTGGCCAATGGCGGCGTGCTGTGGGTGGCGCTCGCGATTTTCCTGTACAACATCCTGCAGTCGTTGCTTGAAGATGGCGTGGACGAGCTTCGTGACGCCGCCTCCCACATCACCCTCATGTGGATCTTGATCGCGGCTGGGGCCCTGGTTCTGCTCACGATCGTGGTGGTCGTGTGCTCGTGGGTGGTGTGGCGCTTCGCATCCTTCGCCGTGGTCGACTCCGGCATCCACCACCGTTCCGGCGTCCTCATCAAGCGTCACAAGCATATGCGTTGGGATCGCGTGCAGAGCGTGGAGGTGGAGCAGAAGATCTTCGGCCGCATCTTCGGTTTCGGCTCGGTCAAGGTCGAGTCCGCGGGCTCCGACGAGGGCATCACGCTCGGCCTGCTCACCATGGCCGACTGCGCTGCCCTGCGAAAGGAGGTCTTGCAGGGCCTTGCCAACGCCCGCGCCGGCCGCCCGATTGGTCTTGCCAACGAAGCCGTCGCCCCAGCTTCCACCGCCCCCGCGGCGACCCCCGGCTCGGTGCTCGGCGGCCAGCCTGACGCAGGCCAACCCGGCGCCGCGAACCAAACGGGCGCCACCGACCACGCCGCGGGCGCGACGGGCGCTACCGGCGTCGTCGGACCTGATCACGCCGGCCTGCCGGGCCAGCCAGACGCAGGCCAACCCGGGGAGACCGGCCAGCCCGCCGCCACCGGGGCCGCTCCGGCGATCCCCATCTTTGACCCTGACGACACCGAGCTCGACCAGCTCATCTTCGAGATGCCCACCTCCCGCCTCATCGCCTCCCGACTGCTGAGCCCCACGTTCCTGTCGGTGTTGACGGTAACGCTAGCGATGCTGGTGGGCTCGATCTGGCTGGGGGAGACCCTCATGGCGGTGATCTTCCTGGTGGTCGGCTCGGCCTACACGTTCGTCAAATCCTCGCTGGGGCAGTACGGCACGAAGGTATACCTATCGGCGAACGGGTTGCGCGTGCGTGGGGGACTGACCACGCTCACCACCCGCTCCATTCCGCCGGCGCGCCTGCATGCTATCGAGCTACACCGCCCGATGCTGTGGCGTTGGAAGGACTGGTGGGAGGTCACGGCCACCCTGGCCGGCGCCGCCACGCTCGACACCTCCGGCGACACCCCCGGCTCCGAAATTATTATCCCTGCCGGCTCGCGCGAGGAAGCCCTGCGCGTGCTGTGGACCATGCTTCCCGACGCCGGCACCGCCGACGACGCCGGCCTCATCCGCGACGCCCTGGATGGGTCGGGCACGGGCCGCCACTTCCTGTCCTCACCGGATCAAGCCAAGTGGTTCGACCCGATTACGTACAAGTCGCGCGGCGTGTGCCTGACCCCGAAGGTAGCCGTGTTCCGGCGCGGGCGCTTCGGGCGGCGGGTCATGTTCGTGTGGCAGGACCACACGCAGTCGGTGAAGATGAAGCAAGGTCCGATCCAACGCCGTCTGGGCCTGGGTGAGATTGAGCTTGACCTGGTGTCGTTCGCGTCGGCCACGCACAAGAACATGGCGGTGTCCGATGTGGAGCGCATGGTCTGGGTGGAAAACGAGCTCAGCGCGCAGGCGCGGCACGTGGGCGTGAGCGAGTCGATCGACACCTGGCGGGAGCGCGTGGGAGTCTAGCTCAGCCCGTGATTTGAATTTACTGGACGTATTTGGGGCGATCTCCGTATATGAGGAGATCGCCCCAAATACGTCCAAAATGTTTTAATTTGCCCCGGCCCGGCACCCTGGCTGCCCGGCTCGTCACAGTCTCCCGGCTGACTGCCCGGCTACTTGATCGCCCGGATTGCCGCCTTGATCTGGGGCACCAGGCCCGGGCGCACGGAGAGCGAGGCCACCCCGGCGCGCACCAGCTGGGGCACGTGCTCCTCGGAGGAGGCCAGGTCGCCGCAGATGCCGAGGGGGGACTCGAGCTTGCGGGCCGTGTCCGCGATGAGGTCCACCACGAGCGGGATCACCTGGTCGGCCACGGGCGCTACGGCGGAGTTGCCGCGGTCGGTGGCCGCCATGTACTGGATCAGGTCGTTCGTGCCCACCGAGAAGAAGTCCACCTTCTCATCGAATGCGGCAACGTTGAGTAGCGCCGCCGGGGTTTCGAGCATCATGCCGAACTGGGGTAGCTCGTCGGGCCGACCCTCGGCCTCCACGGCCACGTTGAACATCTCGCGTGCCCACACCACTTCGGCAACGGTGGTGACCATGGGGATCATCACCTTGATGTTGGCGTGCTGGGCCACGCGGATCGCGGCGCGGAACTGGTCGACCAGCGCGTCGGGTATGCGCTGCATGAGCCTGATCCCGCGTACGCCCAGGAACGGGTTGTCCTCCGGTTCGGAGTCGAAGAAGGACACGGGCTTGTCGGCCCCCACGTCCCACGTGCGGAGCGTGATCGGCTGTTCGGTGCCGAGCGCTTCGGCGATCTGAGTAAAGACTTCCGCCTGCTCGTCCACCGTGGGCCGGTGATCCCAGTCGGCGAACAGCACCTCGGTGCGTACCAGCCCCGAGCCGTCGGCCCCGTTCTTGGCACCGAGTTCCGCGTCGCTGGCCAGGGCCACGTTCGCGCGCACGTAGATCTGCCGCCCATCGAACATGGCCGGTTCGTGGGCGTGCTCGCGGGCTGCCTTCGCCAGCTTGGCCTGTTCCTTGGAGGCGCGCAGCAGTTCGTGGAGCTGGGCCCGCGTCGGGTCCACGTAGACCATCCCCGAGCGCGGCTCGAGCGCTACCTCCTGGCCCTCCGTGATGTCACGCGCGATCTCTTTGCCCGTGATGACGGGGATGCCCTTCGCGGAGGCGATGAGGGCGCCGTGCCCGGTGGCCGAGCCGGTGGCGGCGAGGATGCCGATCACCGAGCCGGGGTCGATCTCCGAGGCTAGGGCCGGGGTGAGCGAGTCGAGCACCACCACGGGGTCGCGCCCGAAGTCGGCGATCGCGGCGGCCAGCCCGCCGAGCGGCAGGCCGTGGAGCGCCTGGATGAGAAGGTCGCCCAGGGCCTTGACATCCTCTGAGCGTTCGCGCAGGTAGGCGGTGGGCAGGTCGAGGTACTCGGCCACCGTGTCTTGTGTGGCGTTGTGAACCGCGATTTGGGCGGGCTTGCCGGCGTCGATCGCGGTTGTGATGCGCCCAGCGTAGGCCGGGTCGTCGAGGAGTCCCACCTGCAAGGTGAGGATCGGGTCGTCCCCGAGGGACGCGAGGTAGGTGCGCACAGCCTCGCGCGCCTCGGCGTAGGCGTCGGCCTGGTTCTTCGGCTCGGTGCCGAGCTCCGGGCGCGGCTGGGCGTTCCACACGAGCGCGGGCCCCACCGCGATCTCCATGCCGGAGCCGGTCTGCCGCTTGTGTGCGGGGATGGGGGATTCGGGCTTGGCTTCGCCCTTGGCGAGCCACCCGCGCTGGGCGAGTTCCCCGACGGCGTCGAGCGCGGCTTCCGCCTCAGGCCCGGTGGCCTGCACCAGGACCTCGTCGCCTTCGAGCACGCCGAGCGAGATGAGGGACGTCATCGAGCGTGCGACCACCGGCCCCCGCCCGTTGCCGACGTGCGAGACCCGCACCTCCGCGTCAAACGGTGCCACCGCCGCCACGAGTGCGCCAGCCGGCCGAGCGTGCAGGCCCGCCGGGTCGTCCACCACGTAGGTGCGCGAGATCCACTCGCGCGTGTCGGGCCCGTCGTCGTCGACGCCGCCCGCGCCCATAGCGCCACCGGCCGCGTCCGCGTAGGGAATGTCGGCCTCCTTCGCGGCGAGCGCGCCCATGGCCTCGCGTGCCACGTCCTTGCGGCTGGCACCAGCGCCCGCCGCGACGGCGGCCACCACCAGGCCCTCCACCAGGGGAGCGGGCACCACGGTGGTGCGCTCGGCCATGTCCGGGTCAATGAATTCGAGCGCCATCTCCGTGGACATGACCGCCGATCCGAGGTCAACGAGCACGACCACGCCCGCGCCGCCGTCCGCCTCCTCAATCGCGGCGGAGATGAGTTCTGCAGAGGTGCCGAAACCGCCATCGGCGCCGCCGGCGGCCACAATCACCGCGTCCCTGCCCATGTCGAGCGCGAGGTCGCGAGCTGCGGCCGCCAGTGGCGCCGAGTGCGAGACGGCAACGAGGCCGACGTTAGTCACCAAATGCCTCCAGCGCTGCCTCAATGAGCAGGACGGAGGAGGCCGAACCCGGATCCTTCACGCCCTTCGAGCGTTCTCCGAGGTAGGAGGCGCGGCCCTTGTGGGCAATCATCGGGATAGTGGCCTCCGCACCCGTGCGCGCTGCGGCGGCGGCAGCAGCGAGGGCGTCGGCAAGGGAGCCTTCCGCGGAGTCGGCGGCCTCAAGTGCGGGGAACCAGACGTCAAGCATCGTTTTGTCTCCCACCTCGGCCTTGCCCCGCGCCTGCAGGGCCTCGACGCCGGTGCGGAGGGCGGCGAGGAAGCCCTCGCGAGTGAGCTCGCCTTCGGGCAGAGCCCCGCCCATCCGCATGAGTAGCGTGCCGTACAGCGGGCCGGACGCGCCGCCCACCTTCGACACCAGAGCCATGCCCGCCTTCTTCAGGTAGGCGCCGGCCTCTGGGACCGCATCCAGGTCGATCTCCGAGATCGCCTGCACGCCGCGGGCCATGTTGGAGCCATGGTCCGCGTCGCCGATCTGGCGGTCCAGATCGGTCAGGTAGTCCGCCTGCTCATCAATCCTGGTTTTGAATCCGGCCATCCAGGCCGCGAAAGGCTGCAGTTCGGGCATTACTTACCCCACCTCAGTCCGGTGGTCACGACGGGGGCATCCCACAGGCGCAACAGTTCGTCGTCAGCCTTGAGCAGCGACAGGGCGCAGCCGGCCATCTCGAGCGAGGTCACGTAGTCGCCCACGAGCACGCGGGCTACAGTCACGCCGGCGTCTTCCAGCAGCTTCGCCACCTCGCCGTACATGAGGTACAGCTCCGACAGCGGGGTGCCGCCCATGCCGCCGAGCATGGCGATCACGGGCGCGCCAGTGAAGTCCATGTCCGCCAGGATCGGCTCCACCAGCTCCTTGGCCAGCTCGTGTGCCGGCTGGAGCGCGCGGCGCTCGCGGCCCGGCTCGCCGTGGATGCCGATGCCGAGCTCGATCTCATCCTCGCCCAGCTCGAAGGTGGGCTTGCCGGCCGCGGGGACCGTGCAAGAGGTGAGGGCCATGCCGAAGCTGCGCGTGGAATCGGCGACCTTCTGCGCAACGGCGGTGACGGCGTCGAGATCCGCGCCCTCCTCTGCCAGTGCGCCGGCGATCTTCTCCACGAACAGGGTGCCGCCCACGCCGCGGCGGCCCGCGGTGTAGAGGGAGTCTTGGACCGCCACGTCGTCCTCCACGATGACGGCCTTGACCTGGGTGCCCTCCATGTCGGCAGCCATTTCGGCGGCCATCTCGAAGTTCATCACGTCGCCCGTGTAGTTCTTGACGATGTGGAGGACGCCGGCGCCGGAATCAACCTTGGCGGTGGCCTCCATGATCTGATCGGGGACCGGCGATGTGAAGACCTCGCCGCAGCATGCCGCGTCCAGCATGCCTTCACCCACGAAGCCCGAGTGGAGCGGCTCGTGGCCGGATCCACCACCGGAGACGAGGGCGACCTTGCCCTCCTTCTTCGTTGCTCGGTAGACGATGTGACGGGGAATATCGACCTCAAGGTCCGGATGGGCAGCGGCCACCCCAACGAGGGAATCAGTGACCACGTCATTGGGGTTATTGATTATTTTCTTCATGTTGCAATTGTCCCATCGTTACCTGGCCCATGCAATAGAACGGTAATTCTTTGGGGCGTCATTTTCGCAGGTGATTGTGCCTTTTCTGCGAGGCTTTGGTGTTTCACGCTGAGAGCCGAACGCCGACGCCGTGGGCCGGTTTGCGTTCGCTGCTTGGCGGGTCTTTTTCACGACGCCGTGGCGCGGTTCGCGTTGGGCGCGGGGCCTGCGCTGGGGGCACGTGTGCGGACGGAACGATGCGGGCGGACCGGAGGCAGAAAAGAATTGTCGGAGGCGGTGGCTAGGATGGTGGACATGGAGAATTCGACGGGACGCATGGGGATTGGCATCATCTCCGCGGGGCGCGTGGGCGCGGCGCTGGGCAGCGCGCTGCGCGCGGCCGGGCACGGGATCGTGGGCGCGCACGCGCCCTCGCCGCAGTCGCGGGAGCGGCTGGAGGTCATGTTGCCGGGAGTGCCGGCACTCGACGTGCCGGCGATCGTGGAGCGCTCCGAGCTGGTCATTCTGGCACTGCCGGATGAGGAGCTCGAGGGCCTCGTGGCCGGCCTGGCCAAGCTGGGCGCGTGGCAGGCCGGCCAGATCGTGGTGCATACCTCGGCGCGGCGGGGCGTGGAGGTGCTGGCGCCGGCGCAGGCGGCTGGCGCGCTCACGCTGGCGCTGCACCCGGTCATGGAGTTCTCGGGCACGTCGGTGGACGTTGCCCGGCTCCAGGGCGCGCACGTCGTGGTCTCCGCGGCGAACGCGATCCAGCCGATCGGGCTGGCGCTCGCGGCGGAGATGGGCGCGCAGGGCGTGGTGGTGAACTCTGCTGACCGCGCGATCTATGCGGCCGCGCTCGCCCATGCGCGCCAGGGCGTGGAGTTGGCCGCGTCCCAGGCGGGGCGAGTGCTGGCGCAGATCGGTGTGGCGCAGCCGGGTGATCTGCTCGGCGAGTGGGCCCAGGCTGGCCTCGATCGCGGGCTCTTCGCGGGCAACGCGGCGGGTGCGTATGTGAGCTCTGCTGGGGGTGCCAGTGCGGGCATGGGCCCAGCCGTGGGCGTGACGGGAGCGTTGGGCGGGGCGGGCCCGGACGGCGTCGTGGGCGCGAACAGAGCGGGGGCTGGTGTGCCTCGTCCGCCGGCGCCACCCAGTGCGGAGGAAGCCGCGCAGCGCGTGGAGGCGTTGGGGACGTTGGCGGTGGAGTCGCCGGAGTTGGCCGACGTCGCGAAGGCGGACCTGGACCTGTTGGAGCGCCTCGTGGAGCGGGCGTTGATGGCGGGCGTTATCGGCGAAACAGAGGCAAATGAGTTGCATACCATCGTCGGCGCCGCTCGCTGCTCGCATGGGGGAAGATAGAATGGCAGATATGGAAATCTGTAGGACACGCAGCGAGTTGGCGAGCGCCCTGGCGAAGGCCGATGGCACCCGCGCGCTTGTCATGACCATGGGGGCCCTGCACGACGGGCACGCCCAGCTGCTGAAGGCGGCGCGCGCCGCGGCGCAGACCGTGGTGGCGTCGGTGTACGTTAACCCGCTCCAATTCGGCCCGAATGAGGACTACGCCGCCTATCCGCGCACCGAGGCTGCGGATCTGGCGTTGCTTGAGCGCGAGGGCGTGGATGTGGCCTTCCTGCCCACGAATGATGAGATGTACCCGCGCGAACCGCTCGTGCGGATTGACCCGGGGCCGATGGCCCGCGTGCTCGAGGGCGCCACCCGGCCCGGGCACTTCGCCGGCGTGCTCCAGGTGGTCCACAAGGTGTTCAACCTGGTCCGCCCGGACATGACGTTCTTCGGGCAGAAGGACGCCCAGCAGCTTGCACTCGTGCGCACGATGGTGGATGACCTGGACATGAGCATTGACGTGCGGGCGGTGCCGATCAAGCGCGATGAGTCGGGCCTGGCGCTGTCCTCGCGCAATTCTTACCTTTCCGATGCCGAGCGCGCCCAGGCCCTCGCCCTGTCCACGGCCCTGCGCCGCGGGGTGGAGCTCGCGGAGTCGGGGGCGAGCGCGGGGGAGGTGCGGGACTCGGTGCGCGCGCAACTGCACGCGGCCGACGGCGTGCGCCTCGACTACCTCCACTTGGTTGACCCGGCCACCTTCGCCTTCCTTGACGATCACGCGCACGGCCCCGGCCTGCTCGTCACCGCCGCGTACGTGGGCCCCACCCGCCTCATCGACAACATGGAGGTGGAGCTTCGATGATGCTGCGAACGATGCTCACCGGCAAGATCCACCGGGCCACCGTCACTGGGGCGGATCTGCACTACGTGGGCTCCATTACTGTGGACCTCGATCTGCTCGAGGCCGCGGATATCCTGCCGGGCCAGCAGGTCGACGTCGTGGACGTGACCAACGGAGCCCGGCTCACCACTTACGTCATCCCAGGTGCACGTGGCGCGGGCGAGGTCAAGCTCAACGGCGCGGCGGCCCACCTGGTCGACGTGGGGGACCTGGTCATCATCATGTGCTACAGCCAGATGGGCGATGACTCGGCCCGCACGTACGAACCGAAGGTCATCTACGTCGATCGCCAGAATCGTATCCACGGTGCGGGCAGCGACCCGGGCCAGGTGCCCGATGGGCACGGCCTCACCGCGTCGGGCATCCCCTTCGACCACGCACGATAGGAGAAGAACATGCGTTTTCCGAAGATCCCCAAGATCCATCCCAAGGCGCTCGTCCCTGACGTGGACAGGCTGCGTGGCATGGTATCCAAGTCCGAATCGGAATCCACGGAAGCCGTGACCTCGGCCTCCGAATTCTCCAGCGATGAGGAGATCTCCTCGCGGATCACCAACCTTGACGTCATGGTCGAGGAATCCCCTGGGCGCGTGTTCGACGCCTACCTCATCAACATTGACGCGGGCCTGTATGCGGGCACGAACCTCATGCCGAAGCTGAAGATGGTGATCGACGCGCTCGACCACCTCAACCGGCCGTTCCGCTTCATGTCTTGGCTGTCGGACGTGACGCCGGCCCAGCTCGTGGAGATGATGAGCGACGAGGGAATTGAGATCACGGCCGATGAGGTCATCACCCCGGCCACCCTCGCCTCGCGCTACCTCAAGAACTCCTACCCGGGCGCGAAGGTGTTCGTGGCAGGCGGTACACGCTTCCGCGACGAGCTTGCGGCGAACGGGATCGAGGTCACGGACAAGGCGGCGGAGACCAACTTGGTGATCGTGGGCTTCACCTCCGATTTCGACATGAAGATGTTCTCCACCGCCTACCACGCGATCGCGGACAACGGGGCGGACCTCATCAGTACGTCGCTGCGGCGGGTGCGCCGCATGCCCGACGGCTCGCGCGAGCCGGGCACGTTGCCGATCATCACTGCACTCGAGACAGCCACGCGTAAACGCCTGACCAAGAACCTCGGTAGCCCCGAGACCGACCTGCTCGAGATGATCTTCGATGACATTCAGGTCCGCCCGGAGGACTCGCTGTTCGTCACCGACTCCCTCGGCGCCGACATCCGCATGGCCAAGCGCTACGGCGTGCCCACCGCGCTCGTGCTGACCGGCAGCGCCACGGCGGACCAGGCGCGCGATCTCAAGCGCAAGGACCAGCCGAACTACGCGCTGACCACGATTGCGGACATCCTCCCGCGCTATATCAAGGACCAGCTCTAAGAGCGCCCAGCCACAGGGCCCCGCCTCAGGGGCCTCGCGAGAAGAAAAGGACACCCATGCAGCAAAACTACGACGACACCTCCGACCAGCTCGCCGTCCGCAAGGAAAAGCGGGCCCGCCTGCTCGCCGCCGGCCGTGACCCGTACCCGCCCCACCTCGAGATCACGCACACCATCGCGGACGTGCGCGCGAAGTATGCGGTGGAGCGCGAGGGGGAAAAGGTGAGCGCTGACGTCGTGCTCCAGCCCGGCGATGAGCTGACCGAGGAGCGCGTGGAGCTCGCCGGGCGCGTCATGCTGTTCCGCCCGTCAGGCAAGATCGCCTTCAGCCAGCTACAGGCGGGTGACGGCGAGCGCATCCAGGTGATCTTCTCGCTGGCGAACGTAGGCAAGGAGGCGCTGGACGCGCTGAAGGCCGACGTGGACCTGGGCGACTTCGTGTGGGTGGACGGCTATGTGGGCGCCTCCAAGCGCGGCGAGCTGTCGATCTTCGCCACGTCCTGGCAGCTGGCCTCCAAGGCGATCCGCCCGCTGCCGAAGATGTTCACGGCGGAGGACGGCACCGAGATGGCGCTCGGCGAGGAGACCCGCGTGCGTAACCGCCACCTCGACCTCATCACGCGTGACGCCGCGCGCAGGATCGTGCGCCTGCGCGCGGGCATGATGAAGTCCATCCGCAAGACGTTCGACGACCGCGGCTACATCGAGGTGGAAACTCCGATCCTGCAGCCGCTCCACGGCGGCGCCGCGGCCCGCCCGTTCGAGACCCACATCAACGCCTACGATCAGGACCTCTACCTGCGCATCGCCACCGAGCTGTACCTGAAGAAGGCCGTGGTGGGCGGCATCGAGCGCGTGTTTGAGATCGGGAAGAATTTCCGTAACGAGGGCGCGGATTCCACGCACTCGCCGGAGTTCTCCGCGATGGAGGCCTACCAGTCCTTCGCCACGTATGAGGAGATGGCGGTCCTCACCCGCGATCTCATCCAGAACGCGGCACGTGACCTGTTCGGCACCACCACTGTGACCCTCGCCGACGGCACTGAGTACGACCTGGGTGGCGAGTGGGCGCGCCTCGACCTCTACACCTCGCTGTCCGAGGCCGTGGGGGAGGAAGTGACGGTAGAGACCCCACGCGAACACCTGGTGGAGATCGCGGACAAGTTCGACATCGCGGTCAAGGAATACGCCGTGGCCGGCAAGATCGCCGAGGACATCTGGGAGGAGCTGGTTGGTTCTAAGCTGTGGGAGCCCACCTTCGTCTTCGATTTCCCGGAGGACACCTCGCCGCTCACCCGCAACCACCGCTCCAAGCCGGGGCTGACCGAGAAGTGGGATCTGTACGTGCGGGGCGTGGAGATCGCCACCGCCTACACTGAGCTGGCTGACCCGGTGATTCAGCGGGAGCGCCTCACCCAGCAGTCGCTCGAGGCCGCAGCGGGTGACCCGGAAGCCATGCAGCTGGACGAGTCCTTCATCGAGGCGATGGAGCAGGGCTTCCCGCCGTCGGGCGGCATGGGCATGGGCATCGACCGCATGCTCATGGTGCTCACCGGCCTGGGCATCCGCGAGACGATCCTGTTCCCGTTCGTCAAGCCGACCGCGCGCGCATAGTTCTTGCCGCAAACGTGAAGGTGGGCGGATCCGATTGGATCCGCCCACCTGCTACGCTGTGGCCTGGTGCTTACTCAGCACGCACGTCGTCGTCGACCCAGTCAAACGTACGGGTGACGGCCTTCTTCCACAGGCGCATCTGGCGAGCACGCTCGTCGGCGTCCATCTTGGGCGACCAACGCTTGTCCTCCTGCCAGTTGGCGATGACGTCCTGCTCGCCGGCCCAGAAGCCAACCGCGATACCGGCCGCGTAGGCGGCACCGAGGGCGGTGGTCTCAGCGACGACCGGCTTGACGACCTCCACACCGAGGATGTCAGCCTGGAACTGCATGAGTGCATCGTTCGCGGTCATGCCGCCGTCAACACGAAGCTCGCCGAGCTCAACGCCCGAATCGGCGTTCATGGCCTCGAGAACTTCGGCCGTCTGGAACGCGGTGGCCTCGAGGACCGCGCGAGCCAGGTGGCCCTTGTTGTTGTAGCGGGTCAGGCCGACGATCGCGCCTCGGGCATCGTCCTTCCAGTACGGGGCGAACAGGCCGGAGAACGCCGGGACGATGTAGACGCCGCCGTTGTCCTCAACCGTTTCAGCAAGGGTCTCGATCTCCGGGGCGGAGGTGATGATGCCGAGCTGGTCGCGCAGCCACTGCACGAGCGAGCCCGTCACAGCGATCGAACCCTCGAGCGCGTAGACCGGAGCCTGATCGCCGATCTTGTAGCACACCGTGGTCAGCAGGCCGTTCTTCGAGGTGATCGCCTCGTTGCCCGTGTTGATGAGCATGAAGCAGCCGGTGCCGTAGGTGTTCTTCGCCATGCCCTTCTCGAAGCAGGCCTGGCCGAAGGTGGCCGCCTGCTGGTCGCCAAGGTCGCCAGCGATCGGGGTGTCGATGATGAGGGAGTTCTTCGAGCCGTAGCCGTAGACCTCGGAGGAGGACTTGATCTCCGGGAGCATCGACATCGGGATGCCCATGTCCGCGCAGATGTCCTCGCGCCAACGCAGCTCACGCACGTCCATGAGCATGGTGCGCGACGCGTTGGTCACGTCGGTGACGTGGACACCGCCGTTGGGGCCACCGGTGAGGTTCCAGATCACCCAGGTGTCGGTGTTGCCGAAGAGGAGGTCGCCCGCCTCGGCCTTCTCGCGTGCCCCCTCAACATTGTCAAGGATCCACTTGACCTTCGGGCCAGAGAAGTAGGTGGCAAGGCCAAGGCCACAGATTTCCTTGTACTTGTCCGGGCCCTCGTCACCAGCAAGCTCGCGAACAATCTTGTCAGTACGGGTGTCCTGCCACACGATAGCGTTGTACACCGGCTCGCCCGTGTTCTTATCCCACACGACGGCCGTCTCGCGCTGGTTGGTCACACCAACAGCCGCGATCTCATGGCGGTTGATGTTGGCCTTGGCCAGAGCCTGGCCAATGACCTCGCGAACGTTGTCACGAATCTCAATCGGGTTGTGCTCAACCCAACCGGCCTTGGGCAGAATCTGCTCGTGCTCCATCTGACCCACGGAAACGATGGTTCCGGAGTGGTCGAAGATAATCGCACGGGACGAGGTGGTGCCCTGGTCGATTGCCATTACGTATTTCTTCTCAGTCATTGAGTTCCCTTCGTCGTTGAACGGTTACTTGAAATAATAGCGATGGAATGGGGCGCTGATCACAGTTTTCACAAATGGCCAACGCCGAGAATCTGGTTGAGAAATATTTCTTCGCCCGGATGGGCGGCGCCGCCCGACCGGCGCCCACAAGGCGCGCGAACCGGGCGGCGTCGTACCTTACATACCGAGGACGTTGAGTGCGTTTGCGCCGAAGATGAGGCCGGCGAGCACGCCACCGATGGTCGGGCCGACGATCGGCACCCAGGAGTAACCCCAGTCGTTGCCACCCTTGCCCTTGATCGGGAGCACGGCGTGTGCGACGCGCGGGCCGAGGTCACGGGCCGGGTTGATGGCGTAGCCGGTGGGGCCACCGAGGGAGGCGCCGATGGCGACGATCACGAGGGCCACGGCGAGCGGGCCGACCGCCGTCGGGCTGCCACCGTTGAAGAGAACCCAGGCGACGAGCACGAAGGTAGCGATGGCCTCAGTGATGGTGTTCCACAGCGGGTTGCGGATCTCCGGGCCGGTGGCGAAGGTGCCGAGCACCTCGGCCTGGTTGTCGTGCTCATCGTAGTGCTGCTTGTATGCCAGCCACGCGATCACGGCACCGACGAAGGCACCGAGGAATTGGGCGACGATGTAGATCATCGTGTTCGAGAAGTTCACGGCGACGCCGGGAACGTACTCCTCCGCGCCCGAGGCGAGGACGCCCAGGGTCACGGCCGGGTTCAGGTGACCGCCGGTCTTGTATGCGGCGTAAACACCGATGAACACAGCAAGACCCCACCCGAAGTTAATCATCAGCCAGCCGGTGCCCCGGCCCTTATTCTTCGTCAGGAGGTTGTTGGCGACCACACCAACACCAAGGATAATGAGCAATGTTGTTCCGATGAACTCGGATACAAAGATTTCTCCAAGCGACATATTTGCCTCTTTCAGTTGTGCGACTATCTCCGGCGACCTTGCCGGACGGCCCAAAAAATACTCGGAAGCCTGTCCCTATTCTTGCTCTTTTGTGCGTCAAAGCGTTCATGACAGTTTGAATTGAAAATATTTGCACAGGATCCAGAACGGCCTTGGGAAAATGTGCACATGTGCGCTTTGTGTGGTGGGGCCAGGAAAAGGCAAACGAAAGATGGGGCAATGCCCAAACGCCCTAAGTGGGCGGCGTGTTCCTGTGCTACTCGGTCCAGCGGAGGGCGGCGAGCATCTGCGTGAGGGTTTCCTGGGCCTCGGTGTAGGACACGGGCCGTGCGCCCTTCGCCTCGACCTCGCGGTACATCGCCGGCTCGGCCAGGAAGTGGGCGACGCCACGGCGCAGCAGGTTGGGTAGCGGCTTGCGGGCCTCGTCCAGGTCGCGCATGAGGCGGAACCAGAAGGTTTGCAGGCGCGGGCGCTTGATGCACAGGGCGTCGGCGAGGATGCCCTCACGCTTGAGATCGTCAATGATTTCGGGGGCAAAGATCCCCTCTGCTAGCACGTAGCGGCGGCCCTCCATATCGAGGTTGCGCTCGCCCACGCGCGTGGAGGTGGGGATGTCGTAGACCGGCACCGTGGTCGAACCAGTGGTGCACAGGTCCACCAGCGCGTCCACCGCGCCCTGGCGGTCCCACGTGGACGGCGAATCCCAGTCAACCATCCCGTGGCGCATAGGCATCCCCGGCCGGTTCCCGTCATAGTAAAAGTCGTCGAGTGAGACCACCGGCAGGCCCGTGCGTGTGGTGAAACGCGTCTTGCCGCTGCCCGATGCGCCCATCACCAAGATGACGCGCGCATTCGGCTGGCGCGCGGATTCGGGCAGGTCAAACAGGCCATCATTCGACAGGGGAGTGGACATGGGCCCAGTCTAACGCGCTCGGCGCCGCCGCCCCGCCAGGGAGGGGCGTTGCCCGCCTCACCCGCCGGGCCGGGCGGGTGAGGCGGGGGTGGGAAGTCGCGCTGCCCGTCAAAGATCAGGACTTTGAGTGCGAAAAGCCCGGTTTTGGCGACGAAAACTTCCAGGGTCCTGATATTCGACGTGGGCTCAGGCCGGGCTCAGCCCGCGAAGGGAGTGACCGGCACGCCGGGGACCTCGGCGCGGGCGCGGAAAATCGCGC
>NZ_KV793229.1:0-77144 GCF_001808405.1 Trueperella sp. HMSC08B05
CATATGGGGAGATCGCCCCGAAAACGTCCAAGATATTTTAATCCGGCGCCGGCGGCGAGGGTGATTCACCCGAGGCGACATAGCCACACAGCCTCGAACCGACCGATTTTATCCATTTATCGCTATTTTATGTATTTATGGGCGCTTTAGCTTAGTTAGATAAAATGCCCATAAATGCATAAACCTGATAAAATTAGTACGTACAGTACGTCGATGACCCGTACACCCCCAATGCAGGTGCGAAACCCACCGTTCTTGCTGGCCGTGAGGATGAACTGAATAGATTTGAGATTCTCTTGGCTAGGAGCATGAAAGGCCGCCCCGCCCGCTCGATGATCATCACCGGGTTGCGCGGAGTTGGCAAGACTGTTCTGCTTAACGAGTTTCGTGAGCGCGCCGAGTATTCGGGGTGGGTCACTGTCGAGTTCGAAGCATCAAAACACGATGAGAATCGGTTCCGGCAGCAGATTGCCATGAGGCTTCGTACCGCACTGTTGCGTATTTCGCCCTCGAAAAAGATGGGACGCTCGCCTCGAAAGGGCGGCACGGGTCCTCGGCTCATTTTCTATGAGCTTCGATCCTGATGGAGCTATCAGCGCAGGCCTCAATATCACTGATTTTGACGGTCTAGCTGATTCACAAGTACTCGAATATGACTTGACCGAGCTTCTCGTGAGCGTGGGAGAAGCAGCCCAAGCACATAAGTGCGGAGTGGTCCTACTGATCGATGAAATCCAGTTCCTGGATCGCAACCAGTTGGAATCCCTCATCATGGCCATTCACAAGACCGTTCAGCGCGCTCTGCCTATCACTTTGGTGGGAGCTGGCCTACCACAGATCGCCGAGTTGGCTGGAGATGCGAAATCGTATTCGGAGCGCCTGTTTACTTTTCCAAAGATTGACTCGCTTGACGAAGACGATGCACGCAAAGCGTTCGCTGATCCAGCACGCCAAGAAGGTGTGATTTGGGAAGAAGACGCACTGCAATGCGCGATCGACGTCACTGAGGGGTACCCCTATTTTATTCAGGAGCTTGGATCTGCTGTGTGGGGGGTGGCACCGGAATCCCCGATTCGACGCCACGATGTCGAGAGGTCGATCCCGATTTTCGAGTCAGGTTTGGATGTGTCGTTCTTCCGCGTTCGCCTTGACCGCGCCACCCCACTTCAAGCTGCTTATCTCCGCGCTATGGCAGAGCTCGGACCCGGTCCTCAAAAGGCTAGTGCTGTAGCTAAGGTGATGCATCGCGATTCACAAAGCCTCGGGCCCACGCGGTCAGAGTTGATCAACATGGGCTTGCTTTACACTCCTACACACGGCTACGCGTCACTCACGGTCCCCCAGTTTGACCGCTTCATGCAACGCGAGATACCCGACGTCGTCGTACCCCAGAAGCGCCACCGCAAGGGGCAAAAGTAGGTTTGTGCGCCGGTGTCGGTGGCCTCCCTACCCCAGGTAGGCCACCGCCGACTCGAAGAGCCTCATGTCGTAGCGGCCCGGCACGTTGCGGTAGAGGTTTGCACCGATGCGCTCGGCGTGGCCCATCTTGCCAAATACACGCCCGTCGGGCGAGGTGATGCCCTCGATCGCGGCCACTGAGCCGTTGGGGTTGGCGGCGATGTCCATGGTGGGCTCCCCCGCCAGGTCAACGTAGCGGGTGGCGATCTGCCCACCCGCGATCATCGCCTGCAGGTCCTGGTCCGACACGTGGAAACGGCCCTCGCCGTGGGAGATCGGCACCGAGTAGACCTCCCCCGGCTTGACCCCGGCCAGCCACGGGCTGGAAGTGTTCTCCACCCGCACCCGCACGATGCTCGACTGGTGGCGGCCGATCCGGTTGAAGGTGAGCGTGGGTGCCTCGGGGCGCGGCTCCACAATCTTGCCGTACGGCACCAGCCCGAGCTTGACCAGGGCCTGAAAGCCGTTGCAGATGCCAAGGATGAGACCGTCGCGATCCAGCAGTTGGCCCACGCCCTCCACCAGAGCCTCGTTGCGCAGGAACGAGGTGATGAACTTGGCTGAGCCGTCGGGCTCGTCGCCGCCGGAGAATCCGCCGGGGATGACGAGCATCTGGGAATCGGCGAGCGCGGCGGCGAATCCTTCCACCGAGCGCGCGATGTCCTCCTCGCTACGGTTCTTCACCACGAACACGTTTGCCTTGCCGCCCGCGGCTTGAACGGCCCGCGCGGTGTCGTATTCGCAGTTCGTGCCAGGGAACACGGGGATGAGGGCGCTCACGCCGGCCCTTGCCGCCCCCTTCGTATTGACGACGCGCGGCTGGCTCCCCACGTTCGCCGGCACCTCGCCGGGCTGGTCGGCGTGGCGGGGGTAGACGACGTCGAGCACGGACTCGTTGAGCTCGAAGATCTCGGCGCTGGCCACGCGCTCCTCGCCGAAGGAGAAGCCCTCCGGCGCCACGGTTCCGAGCACCTCGCCGACGACGCCGTCCGCGCCACCCCCTGCGGTACCGCCGACCCCCTCAGCCCCCACACCGTCGGCCCACTCGAGCACGAAGGCCCCGTAGGCGTAGTCGAAGAGCGAGTCGAGGTCGGCGCCCTCGAAGTCAAAACCAAGCCCCTCACCGGCGGCCATCTTCACCACGGCCTCGGCGAGGCCGCCGCGGCCGGGCGTGTATGCACTGACCACCGCACCGCTGCGTAGCAGCTCGGTGACCTGGGTAAAAACTTCGAGCAGCGACTCAGGCTCGGGCAGGCCCGCGAGCGCCCCGCCCTCAGCCATCCGCGGGCGGAGCACCGTCACCCGGTTGCCGGCGGCCTTAAATTGGTTGGGGACCATGTGCCCGGCGTCGTCCACCGCGAGCGCGAAGGACACGAGCGTGGGCGGCACGGTCAGGTCCTGGAAGGAGCCGGACATCGAGTCCTTGCCGCCGATCGCGCCGGTGCCGAGCCCGATCTGGGCCTCGAGCGCGCCGAGCAGGGCGGCCACGGGCTTGCCCCAGCGGGCCGGGTCCTCGCCCAGGCCCTCGAAGTATTCCTGGAAGGAGAGGTAGACGTCGTCGGCGCTGGCCCCCGTGGCCACGAGCTTGGCCACGGACTCGATCACCGCGAGGTAGGCGCCGTGGAAGGGGCTGGCCTCGCTGAGGTAGGGGTTGTAGCCCCAGGCCATGACGGTCGCGGCGTCGGTGGCGGCGAAGGCGGGCAGGCGGTGGGCCATCGCCTGGATCGGGGTGGCCTGGCGGGTGCCGCCGTAGGGCATGAGCACGGTGCCGGCGCCCACGGTGGAGTCGAAGCGGTCGGAGAGCCCCTTCTTGGAGGCCACGTTGAGGTCGCCCGCCACCTCGGCCAGGCGCTCGGCGAACGATCCGGCACGCCCCAGGGCGGTGGCGCGCCAGTCTCCCGCGGGCGCGACATCGGCACGAGCGCGCTGCTCGGCGCCGTTCGTGTCGAGGAAGGACCGGGCGATGTCCACGATCGGCGCCCCGCGCCAGAACATGCGCAGGCGGGCCGAATCGGTGACAGTTGCGATGATCGTGCCCTGCAGATTTTCGGAGGCGGCGAGCTCGATGAACTCCTCGGCGTCGGTGGCCTCGACCACCACGGCCATGCGCTCCTGGCTTTCGGAGATCGCGATCTCGGTGCCGTCCAGGCCCTCGTACTTCTTGGGCACGGCGTCGAGGTTGATGTCGAGCCCGTCGGTGAGCTCACCCACAGCCACGGCCACGCCGCCCGCGCCGAAGTCGTTGCATCGCTTGATGAGGCGGGAGGCGTCCGGGTTGCGGAAGAGGCGCTGGAGCTTGCGTTCCTCGGGCGCGTTGCCCTTCTGGACCTCGGCGCCGGCCGTAGTAAGGGACTCGGTGGTGTGTGTCTTGGACGAGCCGGTGGCCCCGCCGATGCCGTCGCGCCCGGTGGCGCCGCCAACTAGCACGACGACGTCGCCCGCCGTCGGCTCCTCGCGCCGCACCTGGTCAGCCGGCACGGCCGCGACCACGGCGCCGAGTTCCATGTGCTTGGCCACGTAGCCGGGGTGGTAGATCTCATCTACGATGCCGGTGGCCAGCCCGATCTGGTTGCCGTAGGAGGAGTAGCCCGCGGCCGCGCGCTGGGCGATCGCGCGCTGGGGCAGCTTGCCCTCGAGGGTGTCGGACAGGGGCGTGCGCGGGTCGCCGGAGCCGGTCAGGCGCATGGCGCCGTGCACGTAGCCGCGCCCGGACAGCGGATCGCGGATGGCACCGCCGATGCAGGTGGCTGCCCCGCCGAAGGGCTCGATCTCGGTGGGGTGGTTGTGCGTTTCGTTCTTGAACAGGATGAGCCACGGCTCGGCCCTGCCGTCCACCTCCACGTCGCGGCGGATCGTGCAGGCGTTGATCTCCTCCGACTCGTCGAGATGGACGAGCTTGCCGCGCGAGCGCAGCACCTTCGCACCGATCGTGCCCATGTCCATGAGGGGGACGGGCTTGGTGCGCCCGAGCTCGGCGCGCGCGTCCACGTAGGTCTGGAAGGCCTGCTCGACCTGCGGGGCGGCGAAGGTTACCTCGTCCAAGATCGTGTTGAACGTGGTGTGCCGGCAGTGGTCCGACCAGTACGTGTCCACCACCTTGACCTCGGTCATCGTGGGCTGGCGGCCCTCGGCGGCGAAGTAGTCGCGCAGCATCGCCAGGTCCGCCCCGCTCATAGCGAGCCCCAACTCGGCGCGTAGAGCAGCAAGATCGGCATCCGTCGCGCCGACCAGCTCCACGCTCACGACGTCGGCCGGCTCCGTCACGTCCGCCTCCAGGCTCTCGGGCTGGGCCAGGTCGCCCTCCCGCGCCTCCACCGGGTTGATGACGTAGCCCTTGATCGCCGCGAGCGCCGCCTCGTCCGCCTCGATCGCATAGACCTTCGCGGCCCGCACGGCCGGGCGTTGCCCGGACAGCTGGATCTGGATGCACTGGGCGGCCGAGTCGGCGCGCTGATCAAACTGGCCCGGCAGCGGCTCGACGGCAAAGACGTGACCGGCCAGGTCGGCGTCGTCAAGCGAGGAGAACGTGACGTCCACGGGCGGCTCGGACAGGATCGTGGGGACGACGGCGGCAAACTCGGTGTCGGTGAGCCCATCCACGTCGTAGCGGTTGAGCACGCGCACTTGGCCGACGTTCAGGCCGAGGACGTCGCGCAGTTCGGACGCGAGGGCCGCCGCCTCGAGGCGTTCGGTGGGCTTCTTTTCGACGTAGATGCGGTGCATGATTTTCCTTTACGGGTGGCGGAACTGGTGGGCGATGTCGGTACGGTAGTGGGCTCCGGCGAAGGAGATGCGCGCGGTGCGCTCGTATGCGAGGTCGAGGGCGCCGGCGAGGGTATCGGCTTGGCCGACGACGCCGAGCACGCGGCCCCCGTTCGTCACCAGCTGGCCCTCGTTCTCGGCCACGCCGGCCATGACCACGTGCTCCTCGAGGTCGGCGGGCAGGTCGATCGGGTCGCCCCGGCGCGGCGAGGCCGGGTATCCCTCAGCGGACATGACCACGCAGGCGGCGGCGCCGGGTGCGAAGTCGACGTCGACTTCGCCCAGCGTCCCATTCGTCGTGGCCTCAAAGATGGTGAGCAGGTCGGACTCGAGGAGTGGGAGGACCACCTGGGTCTCGGGGTCGCCGAAGCGGCAGTTGTACTCGATGACCTTCGGGCCGTCCTCGGTAAGGATCAGGCCGAAGTAGAGGCAGCCGGTGAAGGGCGTGCCCTCCTCGGCCAGGCCGTCCACGGTGGGGCGGAAGATCTCGCGCTCGCACCGCTGCGCGACCTCAGGCGTGTAGAGCGGGCTCGGGGCAATGACGCCCATGCCGCCGGTGTTCGGGCCCTGGTCGCCGTCGAGCAGGCGCTTGTGATCCATGGCGGACACCATCGGGCGGATCGCCTTACCGTCCGTGAAGGCCAGCACGGTCACTTCCGGGCCGGTCAGGAATTCCTCGATCACCAGGCGCTTGCCGGACTCGCCGAAGCGGCCCGCCATCGCCTCGCGCACGGCCGACTCGGCATCCTCACGCGTGAGTGCCACGGTCACGCCCTTGCCGAGCGCCAGGCCGTCAGCCTTGACCACCACGGGCAGCGGGCAGGTGGCGATGTGGGCGAGGGCCGCCGCCTCGTCGTCGTAGACGGCGTAACCGGCGGTGGGGATGGCGTGGCGGGCCATGAAGGCCTTCGCGAACGACTTCGACCCCTCGATCTGGGCGGCGGCCGCGTTCGGGCCGAAGGCGGGGATCCCGGCGGCGGCGAAGGCGTCCACCGCGCCGGCCACGAGCGGGTCGTCCGGGGCGACGACGGCGAAGTCTACCGCGTTCGATGCGGCGTAGGTGACCAGCTCATCGATGTCGAGCGCGTCGATCGGCACGCGGGTGACGGCGGCTCCCCGGCCTTCCTCGCGGGCGATGCCGGCATTGCCCGGCGCCACCACGATCTCGCTCACGCGCGGGCTTTGCGCCAGCTTGCGCACGATCGCGTGCTCGCGCCCGCCCGACCCAATGACCATGACCTTCATCGGCCAGCCCCTTCCAGCTTCTGCGTTAGTTCCGCGAGCGCGGCCGGCAACAGACGCCACTCGGCCTGCTCCATCACACGCGCCTGCAACGACTGCGGGGTGTCCCCCGGCTCGACCTTCACCTCGGCCTGGCACAGGATCGGCCCGCCGTCCACCTCGTCGGTGACCAGGTGTACAGTGGCGCCCGTGACCTTCTCGCCCGCGGCCAACACGGCCTCGTGGACGCGCAGGCCGTACATGCCCGGGCCGCCATAGGCCGGCAGGAGTGAGGGGTGGATGTTGATCATGCGGCCCGCGTAGGCGCTCGTGACCTCGGCCGGCACGATCGCCAGGTACCCGGCCAGCACCACGACGTCGATCGCGGCCTCCTCGAGCACCCGGGCCAAGTCGCTGGTCGCCACGCGCACGGCGCAGATCCCGGCCCGCTCGGCGCGCTCAAGCGCGAAGCAGTCCCGGTCCGCGCCCACGAGCGCCAGCTGCGCGTGCTGGAGGCGGCCATCGGCCGCGGCGTCAATGAGCGCCTGGAGGTTGGTTCCCCCGCCCGAGCAGAGCACAGCTACCCTCACAGCTCGATGCCCTCCGACGCGGTGACCTCGCCGATCACGGTGCCCGGCTCGCCCGCGGCGGCCAGGGCGGAAAGTGCCCCATCGACGTCGTCGGGGCTGACCACCACGGCCATGCCCAGGCCCATGTTGAACGTGTTGTACATGTCGCGCTCGGGGATGTCACCCTCGCGCGCGATGAGGTCGAAGATCGGCGGGCGGGCGATCGCGGCTGTGTCGATCCTCATGCCAAGCCCGGCGGGCAGGGCGCGCGGCAGATTCTCGTACAGGCCGCCGCCGGTGATGTGGCTGACCGCCTTGACGTCCACCGCCTCGGCCAGCGCCAGGATGGGCCTCACGTAGATCTTCGTCGGCTCGATGAGCGCCTCGCCGAGCGTGCGGCCCAACTCCGGGTAGTGCGTGCCGAGGGCCTCCGGGTCCATGTCGAACACGCGGCGCACCAGCGAAAAGCCATTCGAATGCACGCCGGAGGACGCAAGCCCGATCACGACGTCGCCCGGCAGGGCCTCGTTCTTCATCATCTTCGCCTCGTCCACCATGCCCACCGCGAAGCCGGCGAGGTCGTACTCATCCTCGGGGTAGAAGCCCGGCATCTCGGCCGTCTCCCCGCCGATCAGCGCCGCGCCCGCCTGCACGCAGCCCTCGGCGACGCCGGCCACGATCTGCTCGATGCGCTCGGGAACATTCTTGCCACACGCGATGTAGTCGAGGAAAAACAGCGGGCGGGCGCCAGAGCACACGATGTCGTTGACGCACATTGCCACGCAGTCGACACCCACCGTGTCGTGGCGGTCGAGCGCAAAGGCAAGCTTGAGCTTCGTGCCCACGCCGTCCGTGCCCGATACGAGGATCGGGCGCTCCATGCCCGCCACCTCCGGGGCGAACAGGCCCCCAAACCCGCCCAAACCTGAGACCACGCCCGGGGTGCGGGTGCGCTCCACGTGCCGGGCCATGAGCTCCACAGCCCGATAACCGGCCGTGATATCGACCCCGGCCTCCGCGTAGGAATCGGAATGGGAATCGCTCGTCATGGGCGAGCCTCCTTCATCTGCCACATCGTGGGGGTGTCGTCGGTCTTGACCACGCCCGTCCTAATCGTCCGCTTGTAGCGGCTCACCTCCGGGTCGCTCACCGGGGTGGGGTAATTGCCGTCGAAGCACGCCGTGCAAAAGCCACCGATCTTCGCCGGCTCGGCCATCCGCCGCGCGTCCTCGATCGAGAGGTAGCCAAGCGAATCGGCGTCGATATCCTGCCGGATCTCCTCCTCGCTCATATGGCACGCGATGAGCTTCTCGCGCGAATCGATGTCCGTGCCGTAGTAGCACGGGTTGAGGAACGGCGGTGCCGAGACCCGGAAGTGGACCTCCGTGGCGCCTGCCTCGCGCAGCAGGCGGATGATGCGCTTGCAGGTAGTGCCACGCACGATCGAATCATCCACCAACACCACGCGCTTGCCCGCCACCACCGACGGCACCGGGTTGAGCTTGATCCGCACCCCACGCTCACGGCTGGACTGGCCCGGGGAGATGAAGGTACGCCCGATGTACTTATTCTTGATGAATCCCGTGTCGTATGGAATACCGGACTCCTGGGAGAAGCCCATCGCGGCGTCAAGCCCCGAATCGGGCACGCCCACCACGATGTCCGCCTCCGCCGGGTGTGACTGGGCGAGGAAGCGGCCCGCGCGCTGGCGGGCGGTATGCACGCTCATCCCATCCACGTCCGAATCCGGGCGCGCAAAGTAGATGTATTCAAACACGCAGGCCGTGTGCGGGGTCGTGCCGCAGTGCGTGCGAATCGAACGCAGCGAAATCGGGGCCTGCGCCCCCTCCGGCGCGCGCTCGGCGATGACGATCTCCCCCGGCTCCACATCCCGCAGGTAGGTGGCGCCCACCGCGTGCAACGCACACGTCTCCGACGCGAAGACGACTCCACCGTCGTCGAGCGTGCCGATACACAGCGGGCGAAAACCGTGCGGATCGCGAATCGCCAGCAGCTTCTGCGGCGACATCACCACCAACGAATACGCCCCCACCAGGTAGTTCATCGCCGACTCGACAGCGGCCTCGATCGACTTGGTGCGCAGACGCTCGTGGATGATCTCGTACGAGATCACCTCGGTGTCCGTGGTCGTTTGGAAGATCGAGCCGCGCATCTCCAACTCCCGGCGGAGCTCGGAGGCGTTGGCCAGATTGCCGTTGTGGGCGATCGCCAGCGTGCCCTTCATGTGGTTGACCACGAGCGGCTGGGCGTTGATCCGGCTACGCGAGCCCGTCGTGCCGTAGCGCACATGGCCCGTCGCCATCTCGCCCGTCCCCAGGCGCTCCAACACAGGGGCAGTAAAGACGTCACCGACCAGGCCGACGTCGCGGTGCTCGGCGAACACGCCGTCGTCGTTGACCACGATCCCGCAGCTCTCCTGCCCGCGGTGCTGCAAGGCGTAAAGGGCGTAGTACAAATCATGCGCGACATAACCGGCCTCGGGCCGGAAAACCCCGAAGACCCCGCATTCCTCTTCAAGAGCCATTGGTGGCCTAAACTCCCGCTACTTGTTACTTGTTGCCCAGGGCGCGCGCCATGACCTCGGCGTAGGCCTCTTCGACGCCGCCCAGGTCGCGGCGGAAACGATCCTTGTCCAGCTTCTCGCCCGTATCCAGGTCCCACAGGCGGCACGTGTCCGGGGAGATCTCATCCGCCAGCACGATCGTGCCATCCGCGAGGCGGCCGAACTCGACCTTGAAGTCCACCAGGCGCAGGTTGAGGGTGGCGAAGTACTCGGACAGGACGCGGTTGACCGTGAACGTGTAGTCCTTGATCTGCTCGATCTCCTCAGCGGTGGCAAGCTTGAGAGCGAGGGCGTGGTAGGAGTTGATGAGCGGATCGCCCAGGGCGTCGTCCTTGAGGGAGAACTCGATCGTGGGGGCGTCGAAGACGATGCCCTCCTCCACGCCGTAGCGCTTGGCGAACGAGCCGGCCGACACGTTGCGGATGATGACCTCGAGCGGGACGATGTCCACCTTCTTCACGATCGTGTCACGGTCGCTCAGCTCCTCCACGTAGTGGGTGGGCACGCCGTGCTCCTCGAGGATGCGCATCACCAGGTTCGACATGCGGTTGTTGACCACACCCTTGCCCGCGATCGTGCCCTTCTTCTGGCCGTCGAACGCCGTGGCGTCATCCTTGTAGGACACCACAACCTGCTCCGGATTGTCCGTTGCGTAAACCTTCTTTGCCTTGCCTTCGTAAAGCTGGGGACCGTACATGTTCCTGCGATTCTCTTGATAGGTGATGGTTATCGATAAGCGCGCAACGCGCACGTGATAAGGGGCGCCTGCTGGCGCCCCTGCACTTAGTTAAACTCGGCCTCGACTTCGGCGTTCTTCTCGAGGATGGCGGCCCTTGTGGCCTCGCGATCGGCCTCGATGCGTGCGGCGAGCTCCGGGTCGGTCAGGGAAATGATCTGGGCGGCGAGGATGGCCGCGTTCTTCGCACCGTTGATCGCGACCGTGGCCACCGGCATCCCCGGGGGCATCTGGACGGTGGACAGGAGGGCGTCCATGCCATCAAGGTTGGAGGAGGTGAGCGGAATGCCGATCACGGGCAGCGTGGTGTTCGCCGCCACGGCACCCGCGAGGTGGGCCGCCATGCCGGCCGCAGCGATAATCACACCGATCCCGTTCGCGCGGGCATTCCGGGTGAAATCCGCCGCCTGATCGGGCGTGCGGTGTGCCGAGTACACGTGGACCTCGTAGGGGACTTCCAGCGTATCGAGCATGTCTGCCGCCTTGCGGACAATCGGCAGATCGCTCGCGCTTCCCATGACGATTCCAACCTTGAGCACTGTCTCTCCCTTGCTTGGCGAAGCCCCGACTCGCGCCGGCGCTCTACTATTCCAGCTCAGACGGGAGGGCTAAGCAAATTCTGTCTCAAGGGTCGAAATGCCGGTTCGACATCAGGTCTCACACCTTAGGACGGCTGGCCAGCCCGGCGTCGGTGAACCTGGGCCCACGCCCAGGCTCACCGACCGACCTTGGGCACTATCCAATCGACCGGAAATAGCGCGCCGCCTCATCGTGGCGCGCATCCATCTCAGGTGAGGGGCGATCTTCCAAGTAGTCTCCGTAGAGCGTGGCGCAATACTCGCCATCCTGGAGAGACTTAACCAGGATAAATCGACCATTGACTGCCGTGTTGCCATCCGAATCCATAGCCAGTGACGCCGCATCAACCTCGGTAGCAAGCATTCCAGTCTCGGAAGCAAAGACGAGCCTTTCACGGTCGGTGATCTCTATGATGCTCATGCAGCCATCACTGACACCCAAACCGGCCGACTCCAACCTATCGAGATAACCTTGATCCGTCGGCTCAAAGGATGTCGCGTATCCGCCATCGATCATCGCCCGAGAGAGTTTATCAAGACGTTCCTCGCTACTCGCACACGCGCTAAGTAGAAGACAGGCAGAGATAAGTACACCGACCTGCAGTAGCACACCGCCCCTCATGGCGTCACCCACCTACCTTGATCACGCCAACGCCTTGCAGCCCCACCGTCCATTGACCCGTAATAGCCATCGGTGTGTTGTGCAATTGTTAACGGTCGATACGACACACCATGATAAGAGGACGAGCCACTCTTTCCCATCACGTATCCAACATGATAGATCCGGGTGTTATTATATAATGCCACCGGCCGCCCGACGACAGCACGAGAAGTAAACGTCGTCAAAGATGTGGTCTTCCTCGTCACTCCAAATCTATTGGCAAGGCCATTCGCCACCGACCACGAATGAGTCGGATTCCCTGCGCGATAACTCCAAACTGCATTCTCTTTAAAACCACCGGCCTTCATGATCTGCGACAAAAAGTTCGCACAGTCACGACCCGCATAATACTCGTATTGCGGATTATGCGAATACGCCCAACGCTTTGCGTAGTTGTTCGCCCTCGTTAAAGAGAAACTGCTTCCATCAATTCCAGGCGTCGCAGAAAAGGGGACTACAGCACTACGGCTAGAGAGAAAAAACCTGAGCATCCTGTACAAAGTCAGCATTGTCACCTGCAAGCGCTGGCGCGTAGGTAGAAACCCGATCAAGGCTCAATGCAAATTCCTCAGATGAAGGATCCAGCCCGTCGATTACCCCGAGGGCATCATCCAATAGATCGGAGTTCTCGCCTCCTAAGAGCAAGAAACACATACTAAGGATTGAGTTCGCATCCTGAACATCACGAGGCGTAATAGCATTGCCTTCGTATTCGGTGGCAGTCATCACCGGGATAAGCGCCGTTACGTAGTCGTCTACGTTATCCATTGTCAGTGCCGAGAATCTAACTATCTCCGACATCCGATCGAGAGCAAGTTGATTCTCCGCACGAAAACGATCCAAAACTGCTTCTTCATCAAGTAGTCGAGCATCAGAGACAATGGTATAACTCTTACCACTCAACTTAACCTTATACTTGTTTGTCACCTCAACGAATCCGTCTTCATTGACGGCACTGTCACTCTGAAATCGATCAACATGTACGACGGAATCCATTTCAGTATTCTCTTGTGATGCCAACGGCATAGGCTGAACCGCCAGCGTAAACATAGCGGCTAAGGCTAAAACTCCACGTAACATAGAGCCGCCTCATACTAACGGCGGCACCGTTGCCACCTCAACAGGAGCATGTAGCTGCTCGCGTGCTGGCGATCATATTTCAGAAATAACCACCACTTCTACACATATTTGGCAACCTTTCTACACCTCTGGTATTACGCCCCCAAACCTCAAGGCGGTAGAGGGACTCCACGAGAGTCGACATGGAAGTGACCGCAGCAAACCGGCTCAAGGGCGGTAATTCACACCGCCCGAACCGCTTTCCATTCTATTCGGTGTGCTGGTTGCCGACGAGAGCGTTTGGCAAAGAGCGCCAAGCGAGGGCACACCCAGCGCCGAAGATATGGGCAGGGATGCCCATCTCACCCCTCCAGCGAGCCCGGGCCCACGCCAGGAGGTGGCGAGGCTCCCCGGGGCTGAACCCCGGGGAGCCTTCACCTCAGCACTACTTAGCGCGTCACGACCGCCAGCACGTCACGCTGGGAGAGGATGATGTACTCATCCGAGCCGTACTTGACCTCGGTGCCTCCGTACTTGGAGTAGATCACGGTGTCACCTACCGCGACCTCCATGGCAACGCGGTTGCCGTTGTCGTCAATCCGGCCGGGGCCAACGGCCACAACCGTGCCCTCCTGTGGCTTGTCCTTGGCGGTGTCCGGCAGAACAAGGCCAGATGCGGTGGTTTCCTCAGCTTCAACCTGCTGGATGACGATGCGGTCATCGAGCGGCTTAATGGAGACCGTCATGCGGCTCCTCCTTCTCGTCTCACAAAACTGTTCGCTGGCTAACCGCCGTCGCGGGGGCCGGTACCAGGCCGTAGCGTTTGCTACCGACATAAAGAGTAACGCCCTTTTGGCACTCCTTCAAGTAGAGTGCCAGGGAGCACGCTGAGCGCGAACACTGTGAGACGATGGGGGCGTGAGCGCGATGCTATTGACCCCCGACGGCTTGGAACTCCTCGAGTCCCTCCCGCCCTATGACCACTCCCAGGTCCTTCCCCTCTCCGAGCGCCTGCAGCGCGAGGGCTACGATCCGGACCTCATTGCCGAGGCCCTCACCCAAAGCCGTCTGCGCGAGCGCGCCCACGACAAGTTCGGCCCGTTCGCAGGGCGCATGATCTTCACGCGCGACGGCCTGGAGCAGGCCACCCGGCTCAGCGTGGGCGCCTTCCATGCCGCCCGCCTGCGCGACGCCGGCGCCACCCACGTGATCGACCTCGGCTGCGGGATCGGCGCCGACTCCCTGGCCTTCGCGGGCCTCGGCCTGCTCACCACCTCGATTGAGATGGATCCCGACGCCGCCGCGGCGGCCACCTACAACCTCACGCCCTTCCCGGAGGCGCGCGTCCTGCACGCTGACGCCCGCGACATCGACCTCGCCTCCCTCGGCGCCAACGCCGTGTGGATCGACCCCGCCCGCCGGCGCGACGGCAAGCGGCTGAAGAATCCCGAGGACTGGGCCCCACCCCTGAGCGAGGCGATTGAGATTGCCCGCACATTCCCCACCGCCGGCATCAAGGTCGCCCCCGGCATCGACTACGCCGCGATCCCCGAGGACACGCTCGTGGAGTGGATCTCGGTGGACGGCTCGCTCGTCGAGGCCGTCATCTGGCTCGGCGACGCCGCCCCCTCCCCTGGCCGCCGCGCGCTCGTCGTCGCCGGCGCCACCAACGCAACCTGGGATGCCGGCGTCGTGAACCCGCACGTACCTCCCACGCTTCTGTCCCCCGAGCCCGTGGGGGCGTTCATCTTCGAGCCGGACCCGGCGATCATCCGCTCCGGCTCGATCGCTTCGATCTGCGCCCACCACGGCCTCGCCCCTATCGCGCCCGGGATCGCCTACCTCACGGGTAACGAACCAATCGACTCACCCTTCCTCACGCGCTTCACCGTGCTCGGCACGTACACCACGGAGCCCAAGCCGCTGCGCAAGGCGCTGGCGAAACTGAACGTCGGGCGGGCGGAGATCAAGAAGCGCGGCACCGAGCTCGAGCCGGAGGCCTTCCGCAAAAAGCTCAAGCTCGACCCGAAGCGCCCCGGCGAGGCCACCCTCATCGCCTCCCCCACGCTCACGGGCAAGCACCGCGTCTTCCTCTGCGAACGCTAGTTTGACACGACGCCCCCATCGGGCAAGACTTTCGGTGTACCGAAAAAGGGGTGCCCATGTCCAACGAAGTCTTCGCCTTCATGCTCACGCTACTCGCCGGCCTCGCCACGGGCATCGGAGCCGGCGCGGCCTTCCTCATCCGTACGCCCACCCCACGCTTCCTCTCCCTCGCCCTTGGATTTTCCGCGGGCGTCATGCTGTACGTGTCCTTCATGGAGATCATGCCCAACGCGGTGGACATTCTCTCCCGTGTCAGCGATAACGCCGAGTGGCTCATGGCGGGCGGATTCTTCGCCGGCATCGCCGTGATCGCGCTCATCGACTGGCTGGTCCCCGACGCCTCGAACCCGCACGAGTTCCACGACGCCGACGACTTCCTCTCCCAGCCCGGCGACCAGACCCTCGTCATCAAAGACGGCGCGCAGGCCAAGCTCATGCGCATGGGCCTCATGACCGCCCTCGCACTCGCCATCCACAACTTCCCCGAAGGCTTCGCCACCTTCATGTCCGGCCTGTACAGCCCCGAACTGGCGATCCCCGTGGCGGTGGCCATCGCGATCCACAACATCCCCGAGGGCATTGCGGTCTCCGTGCCGATCTACTACGCCACCGGCTCGCGCCGCCGCGCCTTCATACTTTCCTTCGCCTCCGGACTGTCCGAGCCCGTGGGCGCGCTCGTGGGCTACATCGTGTTGCGCCAGGTCATGAACGACACGATCTTCGGCATGACCTTCGCTGGCATCGCCGGTGTCATGGTCTACATCTCGCTCAACGAGCTGTTGCCCTCGGCCGAGAAATTCGGCCAGCACCACCACGCGATTGTCGGCCTCATCTCTGGCATGGCCGTCATGGCGCTGTCGCTCCTTCTGCTCTAGAGCGCGCCCGACACAACTCGTGAATCTGAGGTCCACCGGGCGCCTCTACGATCGGCAGCCGGTATATTCACGAGTTCTGACGGCCACACCCCGCGGGGAAGAGCCGGTTAGCGCAGCACCACCGTCTGGCGCGGAAGGCCCGTGTTAACTGTGACGTCAAGCGGCGAGGGCAGGCCGCCGGCGCGGACCACCGACCAGCCGAGCGCCGCGATCATTGCGCCGTTGTCAGTGCAATAGCGGATCGGCGGGATGCGCACGGTGATCCCGTACTCCTGCGCTCGCTCCTCGGCCATGGCACGCAACATGGAGTTGGCGGAGAAGCCGCCGCCCACCACCAGCGTGTCACAGCCGTGGATCTGGCAGGCCGCGAACGCCTTCTCCACCAACACGTCGCACACAGCGAAGGAGAAGCTGGCCGCGATGTCTTCCTTCGGCAGCTCCTCGCCGCGCGCTTCGAGGCCCTCAATGTAGCGGGCCACCGCCGTCTTGACTCCGGAGAAGGAGTAGTCGTACTGGTGGCGGGCCTTGAACTTGCCGCGCGAGAGGCCGCGCGGGAAGGCGATCGCGTGCGGGTCGCCCTTCTGGGAGAGCTTGTCGATATGGGGGCCGCCCGGGTAGGGCAAGCCGAGCAGGCGGCCGACCTTGTCGAAGGCCTCGCCGGCGGCGTCGTCGAGCGTGCCGCCCAGCTCCTCGATCGAGTCCGCAATGGAGTCCACCTTGAGCAGGTGGGAGTGACCGCCGGAGACCACGAGCCCGATGAAGCGCTCGGGAAACTCGCCGTGAACGAGCTGGTCCACCGCGATGTGGCCCACGATGTGGTTGACGGCGTACAGCGGCTTTTTCAGCGCCAGCGACAGGGCCTTCGCAGCCGAGACGCCGATGGTGAGCGGGCCGACCAGCCCGGGGCCGGCCGTGACCGCGATTGCGTCGACGTCGTCAAGCACCACGCCCGCCTTCTCAAGCGCGGCATCCAGGGTGGGAACGAAGGACTCCAGGTGGGCGCGCGAGGCGATCTCTGGGATGATACCGCCGTAGCGGGCGTATTCGTCCATCGACGTGGCGGTGACGTCGGCCAGCAGCTCGCCGTCGCGCACGAGCGCCACGCCCGTCTCATCACAGGAGGTCTCAATGCCAAGAATCAGTTCATTCACGCCGACTACTCTACCGCCACGCCCTCCCCGGCAACGGCGAGGGTGCGCGGGATCATAGCTCGCCCAGGGACCAAGAGGAGGGCTCCCGACGCCGACTCCACCCCGTCCCAGCCCGTAGGATCACCGTCCACCATCTGGGCAAGCTCGCGAATGTGGGCACAACTAAAGATGATGTGCTCAACAGATACCACGCACACGAAAAGAGGACACGATGAACCCGCCAGCGAAACGTGAGCAATGGTCGGGCCAATATGGCTTCATCCTTGCCGCCGTCGGATCCGCGATCGGCCTTGGCAACATCTGGCGATTCCCCGGGGTTGCCTACACCAACGGAGGAGGGGCATTCCTCGTCCCCTACCTCGTCGCACTCCTCACGGCAGGCATCCCGATCCTGCTCCTCGACTACTCCCTCGGCCACCGCTACCGCGGATCCTCCCCTACCGTCTTCCGCCGCATCTCGCGCAAGTGGGAGGCACTCGGCTGGTTCCACGTGCTCATCTGCCTGGTCATCATGGCCTACTACGCCGTGATTTTGGCGTGGGCCGTGCGTTACATGTTCTTCTCCGTCAACGAAGCCTGGGGAGAGAACACGCTGAACTTCTTCGTGGGCGACTTCCTCCAGCTGTCCGACCCCGGCGCCAGCTCCGAGGTCGTGCCCGGCATCTTCTGGCCGCTCGTGGCCGTGTGGGCCGCCGCCGCGATCGTCATTGCCCTCGGCGTCACCCGCGGTCTGGAAAAGCTCTCTCGCTTCTTCATCCCCTTCCTCATCGTCATCTTCGCCGCCCTCGTGGTCCGCGCCCTCTTCCTGCCCGGCGCCGCCGAGGGTCTCAACGCCTTCTTTACGCCCAACTGGTCCGCGCTCGCCAACCCGCAGGTGTGGATCGCGGCCTACTCACAGATCTTCTTCTCCCTGTCAGTGGCCTTCGGCATCATGCTCACCTACTCCAGCTACCTCGGCAAGCGCACCGACGTCACTTCCACCGGCTTCGTCACAGGCCTCGCGAACTCCTCCTTCGAGATCCTCGCCGGCATTGGCGTGTTCGCCACCCTGGGCTACATGGCGATGCAGAGCGGCGTGGGGGTCAGCGAGCTCGAGGGCATCACCGGCCCGATCCTGTCCTTCGTCACCTTCCCCGCGATTATCTCGCTCATGCCCGGTGGGCCCGTCTTCGGCTTCGTCTTCTTCGCCAGCCTCACGATCGCCGGCTTCACCTCGCTCGTCTCCCTCATCCAGGTGGTCTCCGCCGCGGTCCAGGAGAAGTTCGGGCTTCGGCGCCGCCTCGCCTCACTCATCGCCACCGGCGTCGCGGGCGTGGCCTCCGTCTTCGTTTTTTCGACGACGAACGGCCTCAACGCTCTCGACGTGGTGGACAAGTTCATCAACGAGCTCGGCATCGTCACCGCCGCGATCGTCATGACCGGCCTCATCACCTTCGTGGCGAAGAAGCTACCGGAGCTGCGCCACCACCTCAACTACTACTCGTCGATCAAGATCGGATCGTGGTGGTACGCGCTGGTCGGCGTGGTGACGCCCGCGATCCTCACGGTCACGCTCGTCCTGACCGCCTACAGCCTCATCACCGAGGGCTACGATTCCTACCCCCAGACCTTCGTCTACCAGTACGGCTGGTTCATGATCGTGGCAGTCGTCTTCATCTCGTTCATCTTGTCCTTCGTGCCGTGGCGAACCAACGTGGACGACTACGATCCGGTCGCCTTCCACGACGCCGGCGCCTCACTCACCAAATAAGGAGCACACCATGGGTACCTCAGCTATCGTCATGATGATCGTCGCCCTCGTCACCGTGTGGGGCGGCCTCGGACTCGCAATCGTCCACCACGTGCGCGCCGGTAAGCGCAACTAGGGCCGGGTGGCGGGGACGAGGCGCACCTCGTCCCCGCCACGGTACGCAGTACACAGAAGGGTGCCTCCCCGCACTGGGGAGGCACCCTTCTGTGTGGCTGAACTGTTTTAGCGGCCGTGCACCTGGGCCTTCATGAGCTCGCGGTTGAGCAACGAGATCAGCTCGAGTGGCACTTCCTTCGGGCAGGCCTCATGGCATGCGCCGACGTTCGTGCAGCCACCGAAGCCCTCGGCGTCGTGCTGGGAGAGCATGTTGACCACGCGGTCGTAGCGCTCGGGCTGGCCCTGCGGAAGCAGGCCGAGGTGCATGACCTTCGCGGACGTGAACAGCATGGCCGAACCGTTCGGGCACGCGGCCACGCACGCACCACAGCCGATGCAGGCGGCCGCCTCGAACGAGCGGTCAGCGTTCTCCTTCGGGATCGGCACCGAGTGGGCGTCCGGGGCCGCACCCGTGTTGACCGAGATGTAGCCGCCGGCCTGCACGATGCGGTCGAGCGCCGAGCGGTCGACCACCAGGTCCTTGAGGACGGGGAAGGCGGTGGAACGCCACGGCTCGATCGTGATCGTGTCGCCATCCTTGAAGGTGCGCATGTGGAGCTGGCAGGTGGTGGTCACCTTCGGGCCGTGCGGATCGCCGTTGATAACGATGCCACACTGGCCGCAGATGCCCTCACGGCAGTCGGAGTCGAACGCCACAGGCTCCTTACCCTCGGCAAACAACTCCTCGTTGAGCTGATCGAGCATCTCCAGGAAGGAGGCCGTGTCGTCAACGTCGTTGATCGTGTGCGTGTCGAAATGGCCCGCCTCTGACGGTCCATTCTGACGCCAAAATTCAAGGTTAATCTTCACTTGTAGCTCCGCTGCTTCATCTCGACGAATTCGTAGTTGAGGTCCTCCTTGTGGAGAATCGGGGCGTTTCCTTCGCCCGTCCACTCCCAGGCGGCTACATACGCGTACTTGTCATCGTGACGCAGCGCCTCGCCTTCCTCTGTCTGGGACTCGGCACGGAAGTGGCCGCCACAGGATTCCTCACGATGCAGGGCATCGACACACATGAGCTCGCCAAGCTCGAGGAAGTCGGCCACGCGGCCGGCCTTCTCCAGCGACTGGTTGAGCTCTGCGACCTGGCCCGGGACGCGGACGTTCTTCCAGAAGTCTGCGCGAAGCTCGCGGATCATGCCGATCGCCTTCTTCAGGCCCTCGGCGGTGCGCTCCATACCGCAGTACTCCCACATGATGTGGCCGAGTTCCTTGTGGTAGGAGTCAACCGACCGGTTGCCCGCGTTGTTCGTGAAGAACGCGACGCGCTCTTCCACGCCCTTGCGCGCCTCGACGACGGCCGGGTGGTTCTCGTCCACCTTCTCGAACGGGCCATCGGCCAGGTAGTCGTTGATCGTGTTCGGCAGGACGAAGTAGCCGTCTGCCAGGCCCTGCATGAGCGCGGACGCGCCCAGGCGGTTGGCGCCGTGGTCGGAGAAGTTCGCCTCGCCCGTCACGTACAGGCCGGGGACCGTGGACATGAGATCGTAGTCCACCCACAGGCCACCCATCGTGTAGTGGACGGCCGGGTAGATACGCATCGGAACCTCGTAGGGGTTCTCGTCCGTGATCTGCTGGTACATGTCGAACAGGTTGCCGTACTTGGCCGAGACCGCGGCCTTGCCCATGCGCTCGATCGCGTCGGCAAAGTCAAGGTAGACGCCCCGCGCGACGCCGCCGATCTCCGGGCCGACTCCGCGGCCCTCGTCGCACATGTTCTTCGCCTGGCGGGAGGCGATGTCACGCGGCACGAGGTTACCGAAGGACGGGTAGATGCGCTCGAGGTAGTAATCGCGATCCTCTTCCGGGATGTCGCGAGGATCCTTCTTGCAGTCCTCCGCCTTCTTGGGGACCCAGATGCGCCCGTCGTTACGCAGCGACTCCGACATGAGGGTCAGCTTCGACTGCGACTCGCCGTGCTGCGGGATGCAGGTGGGGTGGATCTGCGTGTAGCAGGGGTTGCCGAAGTAGGCGCCCTTGCGGTGCGCACGCCAAATCGCGGTGCCGTTGCAGCCCATGGCGTTGGTGGACAGGAAGAAGACGTTGCCGTAGCCGCCGGTGGCGAGCACCACCGCGTCGGCCAGGTGAGTTTCGATTTCACCGGTGACCATGTCACGGGCGATGATGCCACGCGCACGGCCGTCCACCACGATGAGCTCGACCATCTCGTGGCGGCTGTACGTCTTGACCGTGCCGGCCTTCACCTGCCGCATGAGCGCCTGGTAGGCGCCGATGAGCAGCTGCTGGCCAGTCTGGCCACGCGCGTAGAAGGTACGGGAGACCTGGACGCCGCCGAAGGAGCGGTTATCCAGCAGGCCACCGTACTCGCGGGCGAACGGGACACCCTGGGCCACGCACTGGTCGATGATGTTGGCGCTGACCTCGGCCAGGCGGTACACGTTCGATTCGCGAGCGCGGAAGTCGCCACCCTTGATCGTGTCATAGAACAGACGGTAGGTGGAGTCGTTGTCGTTCTTGTAGTTCTTCGCCGCGTTGATACCACCCTGCGCAGCGATCGAGTGCGCACGGCGGGCCGAATCCTGGTAGAAGAAGGCCTTGACGTTGTAGCCCATCTCGCCAAGCGAGGCGGCTCCAGCGCCGCCGGCCAGGCCCGTGCCGACCATGATGATGTCCAGCTTGCGGCGGTTGGCCGGGTTGACCAGGCGAGCCGAGAACTTGCGCTTCTCCCAGCGCTCAGCGAGCGGACCGGAAGGAGCCTTGGTGTCCGCGATTGCGTCGCCTTCGCGGTAGAGGCCCTGAATGAGGTTGTCAGTCATTTTTCCTCCTCCTTTAAGAAATGATGCCGAAGAGGATCGCGGTGGGCGGGGTCATGAAGCCAACGAAGATCGCCAAAGCGACCACGTCGGCGATAACCTTGTACGCCTTTTCGCGGTTGGAGCGCGACAGGCCGAGGGTGGCAAGCGCCGACCACACGCCATGATGCATGTGGAAAGCCAGCGCCGCGATCGCGATGAGGTAAATGACGTAAACCCACCAGTTCTCCGGCTGGAACGAACCGATCATGCGGTAGTAGGGGCCAAGCGCCACGTAGTCCGCGCGGGTTCCACCCACAGCGTTGATGTGCAGACTGGTGAACTGCAGGATGTGGAAGACGATGAAGAAGGCGAGCGCGATGCCGCCCCAGCGCATGAGCGAACCGGTGTAGGAGTGGATCGCCGTGATCTTCTTGCCGGTGTTGACTTTGTACGCCTGACCGCGGGCCTTGCCAGCGCGCTTCCACAGCGTCACGGCTGCCCAGACGTGGATCAGGATCGAGGCAAGAAGCACAAAGCGCAGGACCCACAGGGTGCCTTCGTGCGGCAACACCGGGTAGAGGATCGTGCGCATCCAGTGCGCGTAGCCATCGTATGCCTCAGGCCCGACGAACATCTTGAGATTTCCGTACATGTGCATGAGGAGGAAGAGGACAAAAAACAGGCCCGTCACAGCCATCGCGATCTTTAATGCGACCGTGGTGCGACGACCCTTCACAGAATCAACAGTTGAAGTAGCCACGTTTTTGAATCTATCAAAAGAATAACGGGGGATATCGTTCGAACGGCCCAGATTCACGCGGCCGTAACACCTGTTAAAGCCCGGCTTTCCCCGGTTTTCCGCGCCAATCATGGCCAAAGTGCGACTTTCGGCCCGCCTGGGCCTCCGGACCCATTTTCGTGACAATCCGAGTGCGTTAATCGCTGTCCGTTTTTCCTTGGCATTCCAACGCTTGCTCCCCTTCGCGCGGGTTCAGATCCAGGCGCATGATGAGCGCGTCGTCGTCGGAGTAATACCCCTTGCGCAGGCCCACCGAGGCAAAGCCGGCGCGTTCGTAGAGACGCCGGGCTCCGGCGTCGTGGGCGCGCACCTCGAGGAAGACGACGTCGGCGCCGTGCTCGCACGGAATCTCCAGCAGCCGCGCGAGCAGGAAGGCGCCCAGGCCGCGCCCGCGCATGTGCGAGGCCACCGCGATCGTCAGGACCTCGGCCTCCGGCCCGTGCGAGATCCCGCCGAGCCCCACGACCGTGCCCTCCCCCAGCACGTCGGTGACGAGCGCGAGGTAGGTGCGGCCGGGCGCGGCTAGCTCGCTCTCCCACACGGGGGCGGGCCAGGAGTCCTGGCCAAAGTTCGCCGCGTCGAAGCTGGCGGCCTTAGGCCACCACGCCTGCGGCGGGCGGACCAGCCTCACCCCGGCGGGCGCGTCCATTAGCCCTGGTGGATGTCGGGGCGGCGCAGGTAGAGTGGCTCTGTGTCGAGCGAGAGCTCCTCACCTGCCTCGATCCGGGCCAGGCGCGAGGAGGCGATGCGGGCCATGACGGACGGGCGCGGCGCGACGACGAGGCGCTCGCCCAACTCGGGGTAGAGGTCAGCGGACATCGCGGCCAGGATCGCCGGCTCGTGGCGCAGGCGCTCGGCCAATTCGGCCGGGGTGAGGACCTCGGGCGCTTCGATGACGGCGACGTCGTCGGCACCCATTGGCCGCACGCGCATCGCGTAGACCTCTTTACGCCGCGCGTCGATAATCGGCACGACCTCCTGCGCACCCTGGTCAGAGGCGGCCAGGCCCAGGATCTCCAGGGTGGACACGCCGTAGAGCGGCACGCCCCAGGCGCGGGCAAGCGTGCGGGCGGTGACGAGCCCGGCGCGCAGGCCAGTGAAGGCTCCCGGGCCGGTGCCGACCACGATCGCGTCGGGGCGCTCGATCCCGGCCTTGGCGAGCGCGCCCTGGATGAGGGGCGTGAGCTTCTCGGCGTGCTCGCGGGTGGAGGCCGAGGTGGCCACCGCGAGGTCGCGCACCATCCCCAGCTCCTCGTGGCACACGCCAGCCTCAATGCCGGTCGATGAATCAATCGTCAGAAAGTGCACGGGATTCGTCCTTCTTCTTCGGTGACTTATACACGTTGATCTTCTTCGCCGAATCGCGAAAGCGCATCTTCGATTCGCCGATCCCCACCAGGCCTTTGCGGAGAACCGTGGAAAGCTCGCTCTGCTCGGCTTCCTCGTCCTCATCGGTGCCCTGCTCCGAGCGCAGCCACACGAGCGAACCGATGATCAGGCCGAGCACCACGAGCACGAGCATGATCGTCACCGGCAGGTTGCGCCCCGTTTCGGCCGGGGCCACGGCGCTTACCGACGGCGACTCGGGCACGGGCGTGGAGCTGGACAGGATCCGGGCGCGCTGGGCGAGGAAATCGGTGAGCGGAATCGCGCCGAGCACGATGCTGGCACCCGCGGAACCGGCGGGTTCGATGGTTGACTCGCGCATGGCGAACCAGGCTCTCAGGCGCGGGTCCCACACGAAGGTGACGTCGGCTTCGCCGCGCGCAATCGCGGTTCCCAGCCGTTCGTCCCCGCGCACGATCTCATCGGCGGCGATCCCGGAAGCGAAGTCGACCGAGACGGCGCCCACGGCGTCCGAGCCGCTCATGATGGGCGCGATCCAGCGGTCGGAGGTTTGAATGGCGTTGACTCCCGAGGTGTCGGCGAACACGGCCGTCTTTTGGGGCGCGCCCACCTTCATCGCAGCCACCTCCTCCGCGCTCGCGTCCGGGAACGCCTCGGAGGCGTGGGAACGGACGGTGGCGAGCGCCTTGTCGTTAAACCAGGCGGCCACGGACTCGGGGATCTCCGCGGGGTCGGTGGTGGCGGCGATGGGCGCCAGTGGGAGGGAGAGCACGAGCAGGAGAAGGAGGCGGTGCATTAGCGGCTCTCTAAATCTGGAACCTCGGCCCTTACAGCGCGCGCCAGCTCCTCGGCCCGCTCGCCGTAGGGGTGGAAGGTGAGGGTACGCGGCTCGTCCTCGCCAAGCTCGCCCACCGCCGCGTCAGCCCCGGTGGGGCGCACGATGTCGATCTCGAGGCGCGAGCCGGTGAGGGTTTCCACCTTGCCGCTGCCCCACTCGACCACAGTGAGCGACTCGTCGAGCGAGGCGTCCAGGTCAAGCGCGTCGAGTTCCTCCATGGAGGTGAGCCGGTAGGCGTCCACGTGCACGAGGTCGAAGCGGCCGGGGTGGATCTGAGCGATGACGAACGTGGGCGAGGACACGGCGTCCGTGACCCCGAGCCCGTCCGCGATCCCCTGCGTCATCGTGGTCTTGCCGGCGCCGAGGGGGCCGTTGAGCATGACGAGGTCCCCCGGCTGGGCGTGTGCGCCGAGGGCGCGCCCTACGCGGTGGATGTCATCAACAGTGGGTACGAGAAGCTTCATCAGCCATCCTTTCCTCCCCACATTCTACGCGGCCCCTCCTAGGGGGCGTCCACGCGGGGAACGTGGGATCCGATACGGGTGACGATCTCATAGCCGATGGTGGAGGTCGCCTCCGCCCAGTCGTCGGCGGTGGCGGCGGTGGCGGCGTCGCCGAACAGGACGGCCACGTCGCCCGGGGCCAGCTCCCCCTCCACGACGAACTGGTCCATGCACACCTTGCCGCGGATCGGACAGGTTTGGCCGGCCACGGTGACGGCGGCCGTGTTGGAGGCCATCCGCGGGATTCCGTCCGCATACCCGAGGGGCACGACGCCGAGGTGAGCGTCCCCGCCCGTGACGTACGTGTGACCATAGGACACGCCGGTGCCGGCCGGCACGTCGCGCACGGTCATGACGTCGGCCTCAAGCTGCATGACGGCCCGCAGCCCGAGTTCGGCAGCGGTGGCGACCTCCGGGTTGGGGCTGAGCCCGTAGAGCGCGATGCCGGGGCGGACCATGTCGTAGTGCGCGGCAGGGTGCCACAGCGTGCCGGCGGAAGCCGCCAGGTGCAGGCGCTGCGGGACCACGCCGGCGTCGGCGAGCACCTGCCGGGCCCGCTCGAAGCGCTCGATCTGCCGGGCGGTCTCCTCGCTGTCCGGTTCGTCGGCGCGCGCCAGGTGCGACCACAGCCCGACGACGTCGATCCGGCCTTCGCGCTCGAGGCTCGCAATGCGCTCGGCGCAACTTTCGAGTTCCGCCATGGTGAGCCCGCCGCGGGCCATGCCGGTGTCGACTTTGATGTGGACGCGGGCTCGATCGGCCCCCGCTAGCTTCTCTAGTGCCCACTGCGACCCGACCGAGAGGTCGAGTCCGGCCGCGAGCGCCTCGGCCAGATCGTCAGACGGGCTGTAGATCCACGTGAGGATTCGGGCGTCCGGGAGGTAGCCGCGCAGCTCGAGGGCCTCGGCGAGCTGTGCTACGCCGAACCAGCGCACGCCCTCCTCCCAGGCCCAACGCGCCACGCGCTCCAGGCCGTGGCCGTAGGCGTTGGCCTTGACGATCGCCATGACTTCGGCGTCAGTTGCGGCCCGCACGCGTGCGACGTTGTGGGCGAAGGCGCTGCGGGAGATGAGGGCGCGAGAAGGGAAGCTAGTCATTCATCGATCCGATCGTGGAGGCGAGCTTGCGGGCAATGTCCGTGGCGGTGATGGGGTGGCCAACCTGGCCGCCCGTCGTGCCCGCGGCGCGTGCGGCTGCTCGGGCGTGGACGTGGACGGCGGCGGCCGCATACAGCGTCGTCAGGCCGGGGTCGCGGGCGAGGGCATCGGCGTGAGCGGCGAGGATGGTGCCGGTGAGCCCGGCGAGCACGTCGCCCGAGCCCGCCGTGCCGGCCCAACCCGGCGCGCCGCTCTGCGCATAGAGCGCACCGGGGCCGGCGATGATCGTGGTGGCGAATTTGGCAACTACCGTGGCCCTGGTGCGGGCGGCGGCCTCACGCGCCGCCCGCACCGGGGCGGACTCCACGCGCGTGCGATCCCACTCCTCGCCGGAGATTGCGGACATGAGCTCGGCCAGCTCGCCGGCGTGCGGGGTGAGCACCACGCGGGTGGGAAGCTCCCGATCGTAGGCCAGGGCGATCGCCCCGGCGTCCAGCACCACGGGCAGGTCCTCGGCCAGCGCCTGCTCGAAAACCTCGCCGGCGCCCTCGAGGTCGGTCAGCCCCGACCCGATCACCCACGCCTGCACGCGGCCCTCGCCGGGCACCACCTCCGGGTGGGCGGCCATGACGTCCGGACTGCTCCCGAGGTAGCGCACCATGCCGGGCCCGCCGCCCAGCGCCCCGGCCGCGCTCAGCACGCCGGCTCCCGGGTAGTCGCGCGAGCCGGTGAGCAGCCCGACCACGCCGCGCGTGTACTTGTGATCCTCCCGCCCCGGCACGCGCCACAAGCCGGCCACGTCCGCGTCCGTCAGCTGCCGCGCCGCCGGCTCGCCCAGGTGCGGCCCGAGCCCGAGCTCCACCACCTCCACGGCCCCGCACGCATACCGCGCGGGCGGCAGGAGGTGGGCGGGCTTGAGGCATCCCATGGCTAGCGTGAGGTCGGCGCAAAGGACGGGACCGTGTAGATCGGCGTCGTCAGCGGCAACGCCGGAGGGCACGTCCACCGCAACGACGATTCGCCCGGCCCGCTCCTCGTTCAGCACCCGAATCCAGGAGGCATACGGCTCGCGGATAGGACCGCAGGCGCCGATCCCGAGCAGGCCGTCGATCCAGATGTCCGCACCGCGCGCGATCTCGCGCAGGGCCGCCACGCCATCGATCTCACAGATCTGCACCCCGGCACGCCTGGCGGCAGCTAGGCCCTCCGCGTGGACGTCACCCGCAATAGCGGCGCTCACCGACACCCCGCGCCGGGTGAGGTAGGCGGCAGCAAAGAGCGCGTCCCCGCCGTTGTTGCCCCGGCCCACGAGCGCCAGCGCCCGCTCACCGGGCAGCCGCAACGTAGCCACCTTTGTGGCCAGCGCGTAGGAGGCGCGATCCATGAGGGGCACGCCCGAGGCAAGCAGCGGCTCCTCGGCACGCCGCACCACATCCGCGGCAAACGCTTGATCCATCATTCCCCCTTGTCTCCCCTACTCTACGCCTGCGCGTCCACTCCAGCCCCGCGGCGTGCGAAAACCAGCACACCTTGGCACACTTAAGGAATGACCGATCTGCACTCCCCATACGTCTCCTTCACCCACGACGAGTGGGCGGAGCTCGCGGACAAGGCGCCACTGCCCCTCACCCAGCACGACCTCGACCGCATCTCCTCCCTCGGCGACCCCATCGACCTCACCGAGGCCGACGCGATCTACCGGCCACTATCCGCCCTCATGCAGACCTACGCCACGTGCACCTCCAACCTGCGCAAAGACACCAGCGCCTTCTTCGAGCGCAAAACCGAACGAACGCCCTGGATCGTGGGGATCGCCGGCTCGGTCGCTGTCGGAAAATCCACCGCCGCGCGTCTCCTGCGCGAACTGCTCTCGCGCTGGCCCTACACGCCCAACGTCGAGCTCGTGCCCACCGACGGCTTCCTCTACCCCAACGCGGTGCTCACCGAGCGCGGGATCATGGGCCGCAAGGGTTTCCCCGAATCCTACGACCGCCGGGCACTCCTCGACTTCCTCCAGCAGGTCAAATCCGGCGAGCCCCACATCGAGGTGCCGGTCTACGATCACATCACCTACGACATCGTCCCCGGCGAAACGATCGTAGTCAGCAGACCCGACATCCTCATCGTCGAAGGCCTCAACGTCCTCCAGCCCGCGCGTACCGACGCGGCCCAGCAGCTCGCCGTCTCCGACTACTTCGACTTCTCCATCTACATCGACGCCGCCGAAGCTGACCTCGAAGAGTGGTACATCTCCCGCTTCCGCTCCCTGCGCACCACAGCGTTCTCTCACAAGGACTCCTACTTCCGCTCGTACGCCAACCTCACCGACGAGGAGGCCACCGCCACGGCTCGCCAGATCTGGGCCTCAATCAACCTGCCCAACCTGCGCGAGAACATCGCCCCCACGCGCTCGCGCGCCACGGTGACCCTCACCAAGGGCCCCGACCACCGCATCGAGCAGATCCAGCTGCGCAAGATCTAGCGATGCCGGGCGGCGGCAAGCATACGACAGCGCCCCGGATCCCTCCGGGGCGCCCGTGTCAATACTCGCGTTTTAGAGTGCGAGACGCTCAGCGACGACGGCCGCGAGGTTCTCGGCCACCCGGTCAGTCTGCTCCTGGGTCTGGGCCTCGACCATGACGCGCACCAGCGGCTCCGTGCCCGACGCACGCAGCAGCACACGGCCGGTCTCGCCCAGCTCGGCCTCCGCGGCCGCCACCTCGGCAGCGATTTCGTCGGTGCGGTTCTTGTCCACGTTCGGCACGTTGATGAGGCGCTGGGGCAGCTCGTGCACCCACTCCACGGCGCGGTGTAGCGCCTCCTTGCGGCGGGCCACCTCCGAGGCCACGAGGATCGCAGTCAGCGTGCCATCGCCCGTGGTGGCATGGTTGAGGTTGATGACGTGCCCGGACTGCTCGCCGCCCAGCACGTAGCCGTTGGCCAGCATGTTCTCCAGCACGTAGCGGTCGCCCACGCCCGTGATCGCGTAGTCGATCCCCTTCTCATCGAGCGCCAGGCGCAGGCCCAGGTTCGACATGACCGTGATGACCAGCGTGTTGCCCGCCAGCTCGCCCTTATCCTTCATCGACTGCGCCAGCAGGCCCATGATCTCATCCCCGTTGACCAGCTTGCCGTTCGTGTCCACGGCCATGCAACGGTCGGCGTCGCCGTCGAACGCGAATCCCATGTCGGCGTCGGCGGCCTTGACCATCTGCTGGAGACGGTAGGGGTGGGTCGAGCCGGCATTACGGTTGATGTTACGCCCGTCGGGGCTGGCGTTGATGACGACGACGTCCGCGCCCAGCTCCTGGAACACCTTCGGCGCCACGCGGGAGGCCGCACCGTTCGCGCAATCGAGCACGATGGACAGGCCCGTGAGGTCCGCGCCCACGGACACGAGGTGGTCCATGTAGACCCGGTCGGAGACGGCGGCGGACTCGTCGATCATGCCCACGTCGGCGCCCACCGGGCGCTCCCAGTCGGAGGACATGGTGGCCTCAATGCGGTCCTCGATCGCGTCGTCCAGCTTAAAGCCGTTCGCGTTGATGAACTTTATCCCGTTGTCCGGCATCGCGTTGTGCGAGGCGGAAATCATGACGCCCAGGTCGTAGCCGCGCGCCGACGTGAGGTAGGCGATGCCCGGGGTGGGGATCTCACGCACGTGCTCCACGTCCACGCCCGCCGACGCCAGGCCCGCGCCCACCGCATGCGAGAGCATCGCGGAGGACTGGCGCGTGTCGCGCCCGACGATCGCCTTGGGGCGGCCCTCGGCTTCCTCGGCCAGCACGCGCGCGGCGGCCTGCCCAAGCTGGAGCGCAAATTCGGGCGTGATTTCGCGATTCGCGAGGCCACGCACACCGTCGGTACCAAACAAACGAGCCACGTTTACTCCTTTACCAAACACGTATGTCCCACCAATTATCGCACGCGGCCCGCCCGGGCCGGAGAACCCGGCGGCCCACTTTCGTGAGATAGCCTTCTTGTCCGACGAATGCAAAGGCCCCGCCCGGGCCGGCATGCGGCATGGGCGGGGCCAATGAAAAAGGTGCGATTAACGCTTCGAGAACTGCGAGGCCTTGCGCGCCTTCTTGAGGCCGGCCTTCTTGCGCTCGACAGCGCGGGCGTCGCGGGTGAGGAAGCCAGCCTTCTTCAGGGCCGGGCGGTTCGCCTCACGGTCGATCTCGTTCAGCGCGCGCGAGATGCCAAGGCGGAGCGCGCCAGCCTGGCCGGACGTGCCGCCGCCACGGATGCGGGCGACCACGTCGAAGCGACCCTTGAGGTCAAGCAGGGTGAACGGATCATTGACGAGCTGCTGGTGCAGCTTGTTCGGGAAGTAGTCCTCCAGCGAGCGACCGTTGATGGTCCACTGGCCGGTGCCAGGAACGAGGCGGACGCGAGCAACTGCTTCCTTGCGGCGGCCGAGACCAGCGCCCGGGGCGGTCAGGGAGGTACCCTGGCCGGTCTGCTCCTCGGCGGTCTCGGTAGTGTACGAGCTCAGCTCCTCGAGCTCTTCAGTTTCGGTGGTCTGTGCCACGGTTCTCCTTAAGTAAAGTGGTTACTTGGCAGCCTTGAGCTCGTAGACCTCGGGCTTCTGAGCGGAATGCGGGTGCTCAGCGCCACGGTAGATCTTGAGCTTGCTCAGCTGCTGACGTCCGAGGGTGCCCTTGGGGAGCATGCCGGCGACAGCCTTGTAGACGGCGCGCTCGGGATTCTCCTCTAGAAGCTCTGCGTACGAGGTAGCCTTCAGCCCGCCCGGGAAACCGGAGTGGCGGTAGGCCATCTTCTGCGTATGCTTCATACCGGTCAGAGCGACCTTGTCAGCATTGATAACAATGACGAAGTCACCCGTGTCAACGTGCGGAGCAAAGGTCGGCTTATGCTTCCCACGGAGCAGGGGGGCAACCTGGGCTGCCAGTCGGCCAAGGACAACATCGGTGGCGTCAATGACGTACCACTTCTTCTCGATGTCACCGGGCTTCGGTGTAAAAGTGCGCACTTGCGTAGCCTTTTCTATTCATGTTTGGCTAGCGGATGGCTTTGCCGCTATGTGCCAAATGGTCGGATTCGCCGCCGTGCCAAGACGAGTGGGAAAAGCATCAGGGCACAACGGTTTTTTATTTTAATCAGCGCGGCTTAGCGGCGTCAAAGGTGCCGCGGGCGGTGTGGCCAGTTCCACCACCTACGCACCGCCCGCCGGCGGGGTGTGCATGTTGCCCTGCTCGGAGGCCGTGAGTGCGATCTGCCGCAGGACCTTGCACGTGTGGTCAATGGTATCGGATTGGCGTGACAGGGCTGCGGACACACACAAGACGAGCCGGCGGGTGCCGAGCCCAGTGAGCATCCGCACCTGGACCCCACCCGGGAGCACCCCCAGCCCGAGTTTGGGGAGCACGGCGATGCCGAGGCCCGCGGCGACCATGTGGAGGGCGACGTCGTAGTCCTCATACACATACTTCCCCGACGGCGTGAACCCCCACTGGTGGGCCAGGCGCGTGGTGGCGATCCCGGCGGCTGTGTCCGGGTCGACGCCGAGCCAAGTCTCGCTGGCGAACTCGCGCGGATCAGCCGGCTCAGCATAGGAGGAGGGGTAGACCATGTACCACGGCTCTTGCAGGAGCGGTAGCACGTTGACCCCGCGGGGGCCACGCGGGATCTCCGAGTCATATTCGAGCACGGCGATGTCGGCCCGCCCACGACGCACGGCGGCCAGCGCGGCGTCGGTGGTGGATTCGCGCAGATGGAGGTCGATGCCGGGGGCCATCTCGGCGAAGAGGTCCAGGTTGGGCAGGACGAGACCACGGATGACGGTCTGGAAGGAGGCGAGGCGGACGATTCCGGTGGGCACCCCCTCGGCTTCGAGCAGCTCGCGCACAGTGCGATCGAGTTCACTTTCGATGCGTTCGGCACCCGCGACGACGATCTTGCCCGCCTCCGTCAGCACCGCGCCGGAGTGCGTGCGCACGAGCAGCTCGACCCCGCATTCCCGCTCCAGCTTGCGGATTTGCTGGCTTACCGCCGAGGGCGAGACACGCAGGGCGTCGGCCGCCGCTTGGATGCCACCTTCCCTCGAGACGGCCAAGAGAACGTCAAGACGTTGCACCGAAATAGCCATGAAGTAGAACTTAACCCCAACTCCAGCTAATTTCAATTGTCATTAACCTTCTGGGCCGTCACTATAGAGCTGTGAACGAAACAATGCAGACCATCGCACAGTGTCTTGGATGGATCGGCGCCGCGCTCTACCTCGGCGGGTACTACCTCGTCTCCACCGGCAAGCTCGCGGCCGATTCACTGCGCTACCAGCTCATGTGCATCAGCTCGGGGCTATTCATGGTCATCCTCGCCTCCGCCACCGGCGCCTGGCCCTCGGTGTTTTCCAACGCCATGTTCGTTCTCATCGGCTTTTACGTGGTGCTCACCGTCAAGCGCGCCTACCTGCGCCAGCTCATCGCCACCAAGGCCCGCCGCCCGCGCCGCGAGCCCCTCTACGAGCTGCCCTCCGACGACGCCCACATCACCTTCTCCTACATTGACGAGGTGGTGACCGCCCACGCCCTGGGCAAATAGGGATCAAGTGTGCGATACGGACGATCGCAACGAAAAAGCGGCGAGGAACACTCGCCGCTTTTGTTTGTTCGCTTTCCCTTAGGCCTCGACGATATCGAGCACCTCGTAGGGATCACGCAGCGCCGGATCGTACATGGCGCGCTCGTAGCCCTCGTTGTAGAACAGGGGGCTGCCGATGATGATGTCCGCAGTCGCGCGGTTCATCGCCACCGGGATGTTGTACTGGGTGGCCAGGCGCAGGAGCGCCTTGACGTCCGGATCGTGAGGCTGGGCAGCCTCCGGGTCCCAGAAGAAGAACATCGCGTCCAGACGATCTTCGACAATGCGGGCGCCGATCTGGGCGTCGCCACCCTTGGGGCCCGACTTGAGGATTTCGACGTCGAGGCCGGTTTCGTTGCGAATCAGAGTCGCGGTGGTTCCCGTACCACACAGGATGTGCTCCTTCAGCACGGGGAAGTTGTACTGAGCCCACTCGAGGAGCTCCTGCTTCTTGCGGTCATGTGCGACCAGTGCAATTCTCATCTGACACCTCCTAGGATGCCACTCATGCGGCACGTTGCCGCGCTTTCCCACCAGGGATACCCCGGGCAGGACAAAGCCCCTTGGCCATTCGACCAAGGGGCTTCCTTGCACCTTCCACGCTAGCAGGACCACCAGCCTAGGTGAAGCTGGAAAACTGTGAAGCTAACCTCCACCCACACCCAAGACGGGCCCGATCGACCGCTTCCTCAACTTCATCGAGTGGTCGGGCAACCGGTTGCCCGCCACGATCATCATCACCGCCAGCGCGTCGCACACCCATAGCCGCCGGCCGGCAGGACTAGCCACCCACTACCGCCCCTCCCTCGCGCGGGGCGCTATCCTCGGTAGCGCCGCGTGAGGGTGGCCTGCTGCCCGTAGAGCTCGGGTGCGGGGTAGCCGATTTCCTCGAGCGTGAGGGGATGAGGAGCGGCGACTACCACCTCCCCGTTACGCACCGCCTCCTTCAGGCGCGCGGCCGGCCAGCCCTCGTCGCGGGCCCCACGGCCGACCTCGATGAGGGTTCCCATGAGCGTGCGCACCTGCGAGTGGCAAAACGCGTCAGCCTTGGCATACCCCACGACCATCCCGCCCGTGCGCTCGAAGCCGAGCTCGAGCAGCGTGCGCACGGTCGACGCCCCCTCGCGCGGCTTGCAGAAGGACAGGAAGTCGTGCTCACCGAGCAGGCCCTGCGCCGCCCGGTTCATCGCGTCGACGTCGAGCGGATAGTCGAGCCAGAGCACGTCGCGCCGGCGCGGATCCCAGGCGCCCACCCCGTCGGCGATCCGGTAGGAGTATCGCCGCCACAGCGCGGAAAAACGAGCGTCGAAGTCCTGCGGGACCGCCCGGGCGTCGCCCACGATGACATCCGTGTAGCCCGGCGCCCCGCCCGCCCCGCGCGCCGTGATCGCGTTGACCTTCGCCACCAGCGCCTCGCCCGGGGTGCGACTGGAGCGCCCGGGCAGTGCCTCCCAGGCCGCGGGGGCGACGTCGAGGTGCGCGCATTGTCCGGCGGCGTGGACCCCGGCGTCGGTGCGGCCCGCCACCGTGAGCGCCACATCCTGGCGCAGGATCATCGCGAGCGCCGACTCGAGTTCGCCCTGGACCGTGCGCAGGCCGGGCTGGGCGGCCCAGCCGTGGAAGCCGGTGCCGTCGTAGGACAGATCGATGCGAATCCTCATGCCCCCAGACTACGGGGCCGGGCGGGCCTGTAGAAATTATCGAATGTCTAGACTTTTGCGCTACCGTCTAAGCATGGACGCATCCCAGATTTACACGCTCGCCGTCGACTGCGGCGGTGGCGGCATCAAGTCCTGCGTCCTGGACGCGGGCGGGTTCCAGCGCAGCGACGTGGTGCGCACCCCGGTCCCCTACCCCTTCTCCCCCGAGGACCTGCTTCAGGTCATCGAGGCCCAGCTTTCCGAGCTCGGCGCGCCGCACATCGACCGCATGACGCTTGGCATGCCCGGCATGATCCGCCACGGCGTGGTGGCCTACACCCCGCACTACATCCGCCGCGCCGGCCCCCACACGCGCATCCTGCCCAACCTCGAGCACGCCTGGAACGGGCAGGACATGCAAACCGCGCTCGAGGCGCGCTTCGGCGTGCCCGCGCTCGTACTCAATGACGCCGAGGTTGCCGCCGCGGGGATCGTGTCCGGCAAGGGGCTCGAACTCGTGCTGACCCTCGGCACCGGTCTCGGCTCGGCCTTCCTCGACAACGGCCGCCTCGCACCCCATCTCGAAATCTCACACGCCACCGTGCGCTGGGGACTCACCTTCGACGACATCCTCGGCGAACACGAGCGCGTCCGCCTCGGCGATTCGGCCTGGTCGCGCCGCGTGGCCAAGGCCGTGGAGACCCTGTGGCCCGTCTTCCGCTGGGACTCGTTGTATATCGGCGGGGGCAACGCCGCGCGCGTGACCGACTCCGTGCGCGCCCGCATGCCGCAGGCGAACTGGGTGCCCAACATGGCCGGGATGGCCGGGGGCGTGCGCGCCTGGTCGATGGTCGGCAGGTAGCCAGGCGCCATCGCGAGGCCGCGTACCCGCGAAAGCCGCGCGACGGCGTCGTGAACCCTCCGAAGCGCAAGTACTGTGGGCGACCACACCATGGAACAGTTGCATACTTATTCGCTCCAACGCATATACTTGTGAGTGCGCCACGCAGGCGCACCCACGTTCTACGGAGGAATCATGAAGCGCACGATCTCGGCCATCGCAGCCGCCACCCTTGCACTCACGCTCGCGGCCTGCTCCAACGACGACGTCAACGCAAGCGACGCCACGAGCGAGGGTATGCTCGCCGCCGACCTGTCCGGCATCACCAAGGACGACAAGATCGCCGCCATGGTCCCCGAGGCGATCGCCGCCGACGGCAAGCTGGTGGTCGGCACCAACATCTTCTTTGCCCCCGCCGAGTTCTACGCCCCCGACGGCGTCACCCCGCTCGGCTACGACATCGACATGGGCAACGCGATCGGCAAGGTCTTTGGACTCGACGTCGAATTCCAGCAAGCCGAATTCGCCGCGATCATCCCCGGCATCGGCACCCGCTACGAGATCGGCATCGCGAACTTCACCATCAACGCCGACCGCCAAGACGTGGTCGACATGATCAAATACCTCCAGGCCGGCTCGTCCTGGGCCGTGCCCGCCGGCAACCCCAACGGCTTTGACCAGACCCAGCCGTGCGGCAAAGTGGTGGGCGTCCAGACCGGCACCTACCAGGAAGAAGTCCTCGCCGACATGAACGAGGGCCAGTGCAAGGACGACCCGATCCAGATCCAGTCCTTGTCCGAACAGTCCGCCGTCACCCTGCGCGTGGCCTCGGGCCAGGTGGACGCCATGTACACCGACTCCCCCGTGGCCGACTACGCCATTTCCCTCAACGAGGGCAAGATCGAGCGCATCGGCGAGGTCGAGGACTCCGCCTCGTACGGCATCGTCACCCCCAAGGACAGCGCCGAGCTCACCGCCGCCATCCAGGCCGCACTCCAAAAGCTCATGGACGACGGCCAGCTCAAGGCCATCTTCGACACCTGGGGCATCTCCGAGGGCGTAGCCGACCAGGCCGTGCTCAACCCCGCCTCCTAATCGCGCAACCCCGGGTCGGCGGCTTGGTTGCCGCCCGGGGCCTTTGCCCACCCCTCCCGTGGTCCTCAGAAAGCACACCATGCACGACAACATCGAAATCATCGACGCCGTCCCCGTCCGGCACTGAGGGCGCATCGTCTCCGCCGTCGTCGTGGGCATCTTCGCCCTCATGATCATCAACGTGCTCATCACCAACCCCAACTGGCACTGGGACGTGGTGTGGGCCAACCTCTTCCGCCCCGAAGTCATCAGGGCGGTGGGCTGGACCCTCGCACTCACCGTGGGGGCCATGGTGCTTGGCATCATCCTTGCCGTCACCATGGCCGTCATGCGCCGCTCCCAAAACCCCGTGCTGCGCTGGGTGGCGATGGCCTACATCTGGTTCTTCCGCGGCACCCCGATCTACACCCAGCTCATCTTCTGGGGTCTCATCGGCACCCTGTTCACCACGATTACCGTGGGCATCCCATGGACGGACATCAACTTCTTCACCCTCAACCCCAACCGGCTAGTCCCCGGCGACCTCCAGCGCACGATGTTCATTTACGCCGTGCTCGGGCTCGGCCTCAACGAGGGCGCCTACCTGTCCGAGATTGTCCGCTCCGGCCTCAACTCTGTCGACGCCGGCCAGGAGGAGGCCGCCAAAGCGCTCGGCATGTCGCGCGGCCAGGTGCTGCGCCGGATCGTGTTCCCGCAGGCCATGCGCGTCATCATCCCGCCCACCGGCAACGAGACGATCTCCATGCTCAAGACCACCTCGCTCGTCTCCGCCGTCCCCTTCACCCTCGACCTTACCTACGTCACCAACGCCCTCGGCTTCGCCTCCCTGCGCCAAATCCCGTGGCTGCTCATCGCCGTCATCTGGTATCTCGCCATCACCTCTATCCTCATGGTCGGCCAGCACTACATCGAGGCCTACTACGGGCGCGGGGTCAAGGACGGCGACGTCGACCGGCTCTCCCGGCGCGCAAAGGCCAAGCAACGCCGCTCGCGCCAGGCCGCGATCAACGCCGCCGGCACCACGGTTGACAACCCGATGATCGAATACACGCCCTAAGGCGCGCCGCCCTGCTAACTGAGACTTTGGGAAAAGAGAACGCTATGAACATGGTTGAGGTCCACGACGTCCACAAGTTCTTCGACAACCTCCACGTCCTGCGCGGGGTCAGCTTCGACGTGCCGCGTGGGTCGGTCACCACCATCCTCGGCCCCTCCGGCTCCGGCAAGTCCACCATCTTGCGGTGCATCAACGTACTGGAGACGATTCAGGCCGGGTCGATCGTCGTCGACGGGCAGCTCATGGGCTACCGGAAGGTGGACGGCAAACTCCACGAGCTCACCGAAAAGCAGGTGGCCGTCCAGCGCACGCAAATTGGGATGGTCTTCCAGCGCTTCAACCTCTTCCCGCACATGACCGCGCTCGAGAACGTCATGGAGGCCCCGATCCAGGTCAAAGGCGTGGAGAAAGCGGCCGCGAAGAAGCGCGCCGAGGAGCTGCTCGCCCAGGTCGGGCTCGCCGACCGCGCCAGCCACTACCCCGCCGAGCTCTCCGGCGGCCAGCAGCAGCGCGTCGCCATCGCCCGGGCGCTCGCCATGCAACCGGAGCTCATGCTCTTCGACGAGCCCACCTCCGCGCTCGACCCCGAGCTTGTGGGCGAGGTGCTCGCCGTCATGAAAAACCTCGCCGCCCAGGGCATGACCATGGTGGTGGTCACCCACGAGATCGGCTTCGCCCGCGAAGTCTCCGACCAGGTGATCCTTATGGACGAGGGCCAGATCGTCGAATCCGGCACCCCCGCCGACGTCTTCGACCACCCCTCCCACCCTCGCACCAAGGAATTCCTGGCGAAGGTGCTCTAGCGCGCACTGTGCCGCCCCGCCTTCCTACGCGAGTACGTGGCGATCCTGGTCAAGTTCAAGTGGGTACTCATCGGGATGACCGGCGCATTCGGACTGTTCCTGTTCATCACACTCTAAGTCTCCCTTGACCCTCACGCCGCGTCAGGAACCATGATCGAGATATGAGAACAGTTGGTGACGTAGCCCAGCTCCTGGGAATCTCGGTACGAACGCTCCACTATTGGGAGGAGCGCGGGCTCGTGGTTCCCGAGCGCACCTGGTCCGACTACCGCCTCTACTCCGACACCGACATCGCCCGTCTCCAGCAGGTCATGGCCTACCGAGCCACTGGCATGAGCCTTGACGCGATCCGAGATCTGCTCGCCGGGCCGGGTACCGGCGTCGACCACCTACGCCGCCAGCGCCAGCTTCTCATGGAAAAACAGGGCGAACTGACACGCATGATCGACGCCCTCGACTACCTTCTGGAGGATGCCATGAACAATCACGAACTTAGCGTCGACGAGGTCGCCGCAATCCTGGGCGAGGCCAACTTCCCCGCCTACCAGGCCGAAGCCGAGGAGGCCTACGGCGAAACATCTGACTGGGAGATCTCAGCCAAGCGCCAAGCCCGCATGACCAAGGCCGACTGGGAGAGGGTGGCCAGGTGCCAGCACGACGTCGAAACCCGGCTCGCCCAGGCCATGCAGGCCGGCGTCGTCCCCGGCTCTGAGGAGGCAAACGCCCTTGCCGAGGAGCATCGGGCACTTCTATCCGAGGGCTTCTTCCCCGTCACACACGCCAAACACGTCATCCTTGGGCGTGGCTATGTCGCTGACCGGCGCTTCCGCGCCCACTACGACGACGTCGCCCCCGGGCTCACCCACTGGCTCCACCAGGTGATCGACGCCAACGCGGCAGCCCACGGTGTCGACCTCGAGCGGGTCGAGTGGGTCTGAATTCAAGCGACGTCAGGCTCGACCCACTAAAAACTTTTGGACGATTCCGGGGAGATCTTCGTATATGAGGAGATCACCCCGGAATCGTCCAGTTCATTTAAATCGGTCCGGCGGGGCCCGGCCCGGCGCGGCCGAGCGCCACAAGCGCTGCACCTACCCCTAGATACAACGATGCCCGGCTTATGCCGGGCATCGTTCATGCGAGCTTCTTACTCGGTGTCCTCCGCCGGAGCGTCCTCAGCCTCAGCCGGGGCCTCCTCGGCCTCGACTGCGGCCTCCTCAACCTCGGCCTCCTCAGCCTCAGCGGCCTTCTGGGCAGCCTTCTCGGCCTCCTTGACAACGGCCTGCTTGGGCGAGACCGGCTCGAGAACGAGCTCGATCAGGGCCATCGGAGCGTTGTCACCCTTGCGGTTCGGCAGCTTGGTGGTACGGGTGTAGCCACCGTTGCGCTCGGCGAACTTCGGGGCGAGCTCCTCGAACAGGACGTAGGCAACCTCGCGGTCGCCGAGGACCTTGAGGGCGAGGCGACGGTTGTAGGTGTCGCCCTTCTTCGCCTTCGTGATGAGCTTCTCGATGTGCGGACGCACGCGCTTGGCACGGGCCTCCGTGGTCACAACCTGCTCATTCATGATGAGCGACTTGCACAGGTTGGCAATAATCTTGCGCTCGTGGGACGGGCTGCCCCCGAGGCGCGGACCCTTTGCGGGCTTGGGCATATTTACTCCTCAATAACTGTGCGGGCAAGCTCTGCGAGCTCTTCCGCGCCTTCGCCTGCGGCGTCCTAGTCCCAGGCGAAGGTAATTCCTAAATTACGCGTCGTCGCTGAACTGCATGCCGTAGTCGTCACCGAAACCGGACATGAAGCCCGTGGGCGAATCCTTCAGACGAAGATCGAGCTTGGCCAGCTCATCCTTGACATCCTCAATCGACTTGGCGCCGAAGTTACGGATATCGAGGAGGTCAGCCTCCGAGCGCATGACGAGCTCACCGATCGTGTGGATGCCCTCGCGCTGCAGGCAATTCTGCGAGCGGGCGGGCAGGTTCAGGATCGTGATCGGGCGCTGCAGATCCGAGGACTGCTGCTCGACAACAGGGGCTTCCTTGAGCTCCAGGCCCTCCACCTCTTCATTGAGCTCCGTACACAGCGTAAAGAGCTCGACAAGGGTCTTGCCGGCGGACGCGAACGCGTCACGCGGCTGGGTGGACGGCTTGGTCTCCACGTCGACAATGAGCTTGTCGAAGTCGGTACGCTGGCCCACACGCGTGGCCTCGACCTTGTAGGAAACCTTCACCACCGGCGAGTAGATCGAATCGATCGGAATACGACCGATCTCGTAATCCGGCGAGTTGTTCTGCGCAGCGGACACGTAACCGCGGCCGCGCTCGACAGTCAGGTCAACCTCGATCTTGCCCTTCTCATTGAGGGTGGCGATCACGAGGTCCGGGTTGTGGATCTCCACGCCCGACGGGGGCGTGATGTCCGAGGCCAGGACCTGACCCGGGCCCTGCTTGCGCAGGTACATGAGAACCGGCTCATCGTGCTCGGAGGTCACAACGAGCTCCTTGAGGTTCAAGATGATCTCGGCGACATCTTCCTTGCAGCCGGGAACAGTCGAGAACTCGTGCAGGACGCCGTCGATGTGAACCGAGGTGATGGCTGCGCCGGGGATCGAGGACAGCAGCGTACGACGCAGGGAGTTACCCAGCGTGTAGCCGAAGCCGGGCTCGAGCGGGTCGAGCGTGAAACGCGAACGTGTATCGGAAAGCTTCTCTTCCGTCAGCGTGGGTCGCTGTTCAATGATCACTGGTGATGTCCTTTCAACGGGTGCCCGCTATATGACACCCTGATTCTCTGATGTGGGTTCATCCCCTGCAGGGCGTGGCCCTGCGGCTTGAGGCCCCAAAGGGCCTGCGATCACACACGACGGCGCTTGGGCGGGCGGCAGCCGTTATGCGCCTGCGGGGTCACGTCGGAAATAGAGGTGACCTCCAGGCCGGACGCGGTCAGCGAACGAATCGCGGTCTCGCGGCCGGAGCCCGGGCCCTTGACGAAGACGTCGACCTTCTTCAGGCCCATGTCCATCGCACGACGCGCGGCATTCTCAGCGGCGAGCTGAGCGGCGTACGGCGTGGACTTACGCGAACCCTTGAAGCCGACCATGCCCGCCGACGCCGTAGCGAGGACCTCGCCCTTGGCATCGGTGATCGAGACGATCGTGTTATTGAAGGTGGACTTGATGTGCGCCTGTCCGTTGAGGACGTTCTTACGCGCAGCCTTACGCGGGCGGCGCTGAGTCTTAGGTGGCATGTTTAAACTCCTCTACCCTACTTCTTCTTGCCTGCGACAGTCCGCTTCGGACCCTTGCGGGTACGCGCGTTCGTCTTCGTACGCTGACCGTGCACGGGCAGGCCACGACGGTGGCGGATACCCTGGTAGCAACCAATCTCGACCTTGCGGCGAATGTCGGCCTGGATCTCGCGGCGAAGATCGCCCTCGACCTTGTAGTGCTCGTCGATGTGGTTCTTGAGTTTAACCAGATCCTCCTCGGTCAGATCCTTCACGCGGATGTCCGGATTCACACCGGTGGCCGCGAGGGTCTCCTGAGAACGGGTCCGGCCGATGCCGAAAATGTACGTAAGCGCAATCTCGACGCGCTTTTCGCGCGGGAGATCAACGCCGGAAAGACGTGCCATGTTGTGGCTCCCTATTGTCTTCTTCCGAAGGTGTGGAGCATTACTGTCCCTGATCGGGCCTCAGCCTTCGGACTGAGGGTTGTGCTTTCGCACTAGTAATGCAATTGCTGCGGGTTACCCCGCGATCTGTGACTTAGCCTTGGCGCTGCTTGTGGCGCGGGTTATCGCAGATAACCATGACGCGACCGTGGCGACGAATCACCTTGCAGTTGTCGCAGATCTTCTTAACACTAGGCTTGACCTTCATTCGGGTGCTTCCTGTTGCCAAAGTGGCGGTAGAGTGCGGTTTACTTGTAGCGATAAACGATCCGGCCGCGGCTGAGATCGTAGGGCGTGAGCTCTACAACCACCCGGTCTTCCGGAAGGATCCTGATGTAGTGCTGACGCATCTTGCCAGAGATGTGTGCGAGCACCATATGCCCGTTTTCCAACTCGACACGAAACATCGCGTTAGGCAAGGCCTCAGTGACCGTGCCCTCTACCTCGATGACGCCTTCTTTTTTCGCCATGTTCCCCGCTTAACTGAAATTGCTATCGCCGGACGGATCCGACGGGTACCGACGTGGCACCAACGTTCAATACTACGGGATCGGCCCAACCGTTCGAAAGGGCGTTCGCGGTGTATCTCGTCACGCCTCGAGCGGGACGGGAACAATGCCGTACGGCGCGAGCCCTTCGACTCCCCCGTCCGGCGCGGTCAGCACCCAGATGCCACCCTTGTGCTTGGCCACCATGTGCTCCCAGTGGCAGGCGTCCGAGCCGTCCTGCGTGCGCACCGTCCACTCGTCGTCGTCGACGCTCGTGGCCTGGTTGCCCGCCGCCAGCATCGGCTCGATGCACAGCACCATTCCGCGCTTGAGCTTCGGGCTACGCCCCCACGTGCGATAATTGAGGACCTCCGGGTCCTGATGCATCGACGTGCCAATCCCGTGGCCGACGTAGTCGAGCAGGATGTCGGGCTGGTCAGCGTCGTCGAGGCCGGTGACGTAGTCGTCGATCGCGTTGCCGATGTCCGCCACACGCTTCCCGGTGGCCATCGCCGCAATCCCTACCCACATCGATTCACGTGTGATGTCATTCAGCCGCTCGCGCGCCTCCCGCACCTGCGGGTCTCCCCCGGGCAGGACCACCGAAATCGCGGCATCCCCGTGCCACCCATCGACGACGGCGCCGCAGTCCATCGACACCAGGTCCCCCGGCTGCAACTCGAGCGGGCCGGGGATACCGTGGACGACGACGTCGTTGACCGACGTGCAAATCTGGCCCGGGTAGTCGTAGTACCCGTAAAAATTGGAGACCGCGCCGTGGGCTTGCAGGACGTCGAGGGCAATCGCGTCGAGGTCCGCCGTGGTCATGCCCGCACGAATCTGATCGCGCAACGCCGTGTGAATCGCCGCCACCACAAGGCCAGCCTTGCGCATGGCGACGATCTGGGCGTCAGACTTGTACTCGATCACTTTGAGCCCAGGAAAGCCCGGCAGCCGGCAATCAGGCGGTCGCGCACTTCTTCGATCGTGCCGCGGCCGTCGATCGGCACGAGGATCCCGCGCTTGCGGTAGACGTCCAAAAGCGGCTGGGTCTTCTCGTGGTAGACCTCAATACGGTGGCGGATGACCTCTTCCGTGTCATCCTCGCGCCCCTCAACCTCGGCTCGCTTGAGAAGACGATCCACGATCGCCTCTTCCGGGAAGTCGAGCTCAATCACGGCGTCGAGCGGAGCATCCCGCTCCTCGAGCATCTTGTCCAACGCCTCGACCTGCGCGAGCGTTCGCGGATACCCATCAAGGAGGAAGCCATTCTCCGCGCCCGTTTCATCCAGGCGAGAGGCCACAAGGCGATCCGTCAGCTCGTCAGGCACGAGGTTGCCCTCATTGATGTAGGAGGCGATCAGATCGCCGAGCTCGGAACCGGACGTAATGACGTCGCGAAACGCCTGGCCGGTAGAAAGCCACGGAATGCCCAGGCGTTCAGAGACGCCGGCTGCCTGCGTGCCCTTGCCAGCCCCGGGAGGGCCAACAATGACGAGACGGTAATTCATCGGAGGAATCCTTCATAGTGACGCTGTTGGAGCTGAGCGTCGATGTCCTTCACGGTCTGGAGGCCGACGCCCACGAGAATAATAATCGACGTTCCACCGAAGGATAGGGAATTAATACCCATGGAGTTGAAGACGATCTGCGGAATGAGCGCGATAATCGCGAGGTACATCGCACCCACCCAGTTGATGCGGTTAATGACGTAGCGCAGGTAGTCGGCGGTCGGCTGCCCGGCGCGTATGCCCGGCACGAAGCCGCCGTAACGCTTCATGTTGTCCGCGATCTCCTCCGGGTTAAACGTGATGGAGGTGTAGAAGAACGCGAAGAAGATGATGAGGAGCGCATACATGACCAGGTACCAGCCCGAGCCGTGCGAGAAGTTCTCCGCCACCCAGCGTGTCCAGCCGGAGTTCTGGTCACCGAACTGGGCGATCATTTGCGGCAGGCCAAGGATGGAGGACGCGAAGATCACGGGGATCACGTTCGCCATGTTGATCTTCAGCGGAATGTAGGTGGAGGTGCCGCCGTAAGTACGACGACCGACCACGCGCTTGGCGTACTGGACCGGGATGCGACGCTGGGACTGCTCCACGAACACGACCACGAGCGTGATCGCCAGGAACATCGCGAGCACGATGAGGAGGCGGGAGACGCCGCCGTCGGAACGGTAGACGTTCGTGAGCATCGTGGGGAACGACGCCGCGATACCCGTGAAGATGAGCAGCGACATGCCGTTGCCAACTCCGCGCTCGGTGATCAGCTCGCCCAGCCACATGATGAGGCCCGTACCGGCGGTCACCGCGAGGATGGTCAGCAGGTATTTGCCCGGGTTCGCGTTCGGGATCGGGTCAACCGTGCACAGCTGGAAGATCGAAGAATTAGCCACCGACACGATCACCGAGGCCTGGAGGACAGCCAAAAAGATCGTGAGGTAACGGGTGTACTCGGTCAGCTTCGCCTGACCGGTCTGCCCTTCCTTGTGTAGCTCCTCGAAGCGCGGGATGACCACTCGCATGAGCTGGACGATAATCGACGCCGTAATGTAGGGCATGATGCCCAGGGCGAAGATCGACAGCTGCAGGAAGCCACCGCCCGAGAACATATTCAACATCGTCAACAGATCAGCGCTACCCTGCTCGTCCAGACACTGCTTGACGTTGGCGTACGACACAAACGGTGCAGGCATGTAGGTACCGAGGCGATAGATCGCCATGATAAACATCGTAAAAAGAAGCTTGCGCCTCAGATCCGGTGTACGGAATGCCGATACCAGTGCTTTGAACAAAACAATCCTCCAAATGCCAGCCCGTGGGCCGTCGCGTGGTGCCCGATCAATCGAGCTCGTGAGATCTGCGCATGCAGATCTTGCCGGTGTCTAGGCAGACACCGTTTCACTATACCTACTCCCACCCTGATACAAATAACCAAAATGGACGGATGTGCGACAAATCGCGGTGAAACGCAATTGGCCCCCACAGGTTGTGGGGGCCAATTGACTAAGTGTTAGGCATCTCGCTTCGCCAGCGTTCCGCCAGCGGCCTCGATCTTGGCCTGGGCCGACGCCGACCAGGCGTCGACCACGGCGTTGATCTTGACCGTGATCTCACCGGTGCCAAGAATCTTGACCGGGCGGTTCTTGCGAACCGCGCCCTTGGCCACGAGCTGCTCGACGGTGACGTCGCCACCCTCGGGGAACAACTCGTTCAGGGCGTCAAGGTTGACAACCTGGTAGTAGACCTTGGCCGGGTTCTTGAAGCCGCGCAGCTTCGGCAAACGCATGTGGAGCGGCATCTGGCCACCCTCAAAGCCCGGACGAACCGTGTTGCGGGCGTGCGTACCCTTGGTGCCACGGCCCGCGGTCTTACCGCGCTTGCCGCCCTCACCGCGACCAGCGCGGATCTTGGCTTTGTTCGAGCCCGGGGCCGGACGCAGGTCGTGAATCTTCAGCGGCTCCGACTTGGTCGTCGAATCAGTCATTACTCGACCTCCTCCACATCGACCAGGTGTGTCACCTTACGGATCTGGCCGCGGATCGCGGCGTTGTCCTGGTGGGTCACGCTCTGGTGAATCTTGTGCAGGCCAAGGGAGGCGATGGTCGCCTTCTGGGACTGCGTGGCCCCAACGAGGCCCTTCTTCTGCGTAATCTTCAGCATCATGCACCAACTCCCGCGGCGGCAGCCTCGTTCTCTTCGCGCTTAGCTTCGAGCTCGGCGTCCTCGCGCTCCTTGGCCTCGTGCTCGGCACGGACCCGGAGCATCGCAGCCGGGGCAACCTGGTCAACAGGCAGGCCACGGCGAGCCGCAACCGCCTCGGGCTGCTCAAGCTGCTTGAGCGCCGCGACGGTGGCGTGCACGATGTTGATCGCGTTGGACGAGCCAAGCGACTTCGACAGGATGTCATGGATGCCAGCGGCCTCCATGACGGCGCGAACCGGGCCACCCGCGATAACGCCGGTACCGGCGGACGCCGGACGCAGGAGGACGACGCCGGCGGCGTCCTCGCCCTGCACCAGGTGCGGGATGGTGGTGCCGATGCGCGGAACCTTGAAGAAGTTCTTCTTCGCCTTCTCGGTGCCCTTCGCAATAGCGGCCGGCACTTCCTTGGCCTTGCCGTAGCCGACGCCAACGGTGCCGTTGCCATCGCCCACCACGACGAGCGCGGTGAAGGCCATGCGACGGCCGCCCTTGACGGTCTTGGCAACACGGTTAATGGTCACGACGCGCTCGATGTAGGCATTCCTGTCATCTGCGCGACGATCGGTACGACGCTCGTTGCGACGCTCGCGGTTGCCGCGCTCCTCGCGGTCACCCTCGGAGCGGCGTCCACGCTGCTCTGCAGCCATGTCTATATCCTCTCGTTTCAGATCACAGGTTCAGGCCGGCTTCGCGGGCGCCATCGGCAACCGCGGCCACGCGACCGTGATACTTGTTTCCACCGCGGTCGAGAACGACGGCGGAAACGCCGGCCTCGATCGCGCGCTTACCAATGCGCTCACCCACGATGCGGGCGGCGCCCACCTTGCCCTCGGTGTCCGACGGGAAGTCGGCCTCGAGCGTGGAGGCGTAGGCCAGGGTCTTGCCCTCCGAATCGTCGATGACCTGGGCGATCATGTGACGGTTCGAACGGGAGACGGCCAGACGGGGACGCTCAGCGGTTCCAACGACGCGCTTGCGAAGGCGCTGGTGGCGGCGCTTACGCGCAGCAAACTTGTGACTAGACATTACTTACCAGCCTTTCCAGCCTTGCGACGCACCTGCTCGCCAGCGTAACGAATACCCTTGCCCTTGTATGGTTCGGGCTTGCGCAGCTTGCGAATAGAGGCGGCCATCTCGCCAACCTTCTGCTTGTCGATACCGACGACCGAGAACTTGGTCGGCCCTTCAACCACGAAGGAGATGCCCTCGGTGGCCTTGACCAGGATCGTGTGCGAGTAGCCGAGGGAGAACTCGAGGTCCGAGCCCTTAGCCAGCACGCGGTAACCGGTACCGTGAATCTCAAGGTCCTTCTTGTAACCCTCGGTCACGCCAATGATGTTATTAGCCACGAGGGTACGGGTCAGGCCGTGAAGCGAACGCGACTCGCGCTCGTCATTCGGACGGGTGACGACGATCTGGCCGTCCTCCACCTTGACCTCGATCGGGGACGCGACGGTGAGCTCAAGCTCGCCCTTCGGTCCCTTGACCTTGACGTTGTTGCCATCAATGGCGACGTCGACGCCGGACGGGATAGAAATTGGGAGCTTACCAATACGTGACATTGCAGCCCTTCCTTCTACCAGATGTAGGCGAGGACTTCCCCACCTACGCCCTTGTCCTTGGCCTCGCGGTCGGTGAGGAGGCCGGAGGACGTGGACAAGATTGCCACGCCCAGGCCGCCCAGGACCTGAGGGAGATTGGTCGACTTGGCGTACACGCGAAGTCCCGGCTTCGAAATGCGGCGCAGGCCGGCGAGCGAGCGCTCGCGGTTCGGGCCGTACTTCAGGGTCAGGGTGAGCGTCTTGCCCACCTTGGCGTCTTCGACGGTGAAACCGTCGATGTAACCCTCACGCTTGAGGATGTCGGCGATCGACGCCTTCATCTTCGAGTACGGCATTTCAACCGACTCGTGGAACGCCGAGTTGGCGTTGCGCAGACGCGTGAGCATATCTGCAATGGGGTCTGTCATAGACATCGGGCCACAGCCCTTCCTCGTCGTGGTTTCCTTACCGGACCTGCGACGTAGTTTCTTACCAGCTTGCCTTCTTTACGCCCGGGAGCTCGCCCGCGAGGGCCATCTCACGAACACAGACTCGGCACAGGCCGAACTTACGGTAGACGGAGTGCGGACGACCGCAACGCTGACAGCGCGTGTAGGCGCGAACAGCGTACTTCGGCTTCCGGGCCGCCTTTTGCTTGAGAGCAGTCTTTGCCATTAGTCCTCCTTGAACGGGAAGCCGAGGTGGCGCAGGAGCGCGCGGCCCTCGTCGTCGGTCGTCGCGGTGGTGACAAAGGTGATATCCATGCCGCGGACGCGATCAATCTTGTCCATGTCGATCTCGTGGAACACGGTCTGCTCGGTCAGGCCGAACGTGTAGTTCCCGTTGCCGTCGAACTGCTTGGGCGACAGGCCGCGGAAGTCGCGGATGCGCGGCAGCGCGGTGGACAGAAGACGGTCCAGGAACTCCCACATGCGGTCACCGCGGAGGGTGACGTGGCAACCGATGGCCTGACCTTCACGCAGCTTGAACTGCGCGATGGACTTGCGGGCCTTCGTCACCTGGGGCTTCTGGCCGGTGATCGCGGTGATGTCCGCAATCGCGCCGTCGAGGATCTTGGAATCGCGAGCGGCTTCGCCCACGCCCATGTTGACGACGATCTTGTCCAGACCACCCACGTTGTTCACGTTGGTGTGGTTGAACTCCTTCTGCAGCGCCGGGAGGATCTCCTCGCGGTACTTGGTCTTCAGACGAGGGGTCACAGCTCGATCTCCTCTCCGCCACGGCGGCCGATGCGCTCGCGCATGATCTTCTTGCGGCCGTTACGCTCCACCTCAACCTCGCGGAATCCCACGCGGATAGGCTTCTTGTCCGGGCCAACAAGCATCACGTTCGAGATGTGAATCGGCGCCTCGACGGTCTCAATGCCACCGGTCGTGCCACCACGGTCGGTACGGCCAACCCGGGTGTGCTTCTTGACACGCTGGACGCCCTCAACCACGACGCGATCGTCACGGACCTGCAGGACTCGGCCCTGCATGCCCTTGTCACGGCCTGCGATGACCTGGACGAGGTCACCCTTCTTGATCTTCGCCATGTTAGATCACCTCCGGCGCGAGCGAAACGATGCGCATGAACTGCTTGTCGCGAAGCTCGCGTGCGACGGGGCCGAAGATACGGGTGCCGCGCGGCTCGGTGTCATTCTTCAAAATGACAGCAGCGTTCTCATCGAACTTAATGTACGAGCCGTCTGCACGGCGCGTGTGCTTCTTCGTGCGGACGACGACGGCCTTGACCACGTCGCCCTTCTTGACATTGCCGCCAGGGATTGCATCCTTGACAGCGGCGACGATCACGTCGCCAATTCCGGCGTAGCGCCGACCAGAACCGCCGAGCACACGCATGCAAAGAATTTCCTTCGCACCCGTGTTATCAGCGATCTTCAGTCGCGTCTCCTGCTGGATCATTTACTTATCTCCTGTCGTCGTGCCGGTTCTCAATATTGAGCCTTGCCGAACGGATGTTTTCTCAGGTAAAGATACCTGAGATTACTTGGCCTTCTCGATGACCTCGACCACACGGAAGTGCTTGGTCGCGGACAGCGGTCGGGTCTCCATGATGCGCACGAGATCGCCCTCGCGAACCTCGTTCGTCTCATCATGAGCCTTGATGCGCTTGGACCGGGTCATAACCTTGCCGTAAAGCGCGTGCTTGCGGCGATCTTCGACCTCGACCACGACGGTCTTGTCCATCTTGTCGGACACGACGTAGCCGGTGCGAACCTTGCGGTAGTTGCGCTGCGTCTGTACGTTCTTTTCCTGCTCGCTCATCGCGCTTCCTCTACTTCTTCTTAGCCGTCGGGGCGGTGCGGATTCCGAGCTCGCGCTCGCGGGCGACCGTGTAGATGCGCGCAATGGAGCGACGCACCTCCTTCAGACGGCCGGAGTCTTCCAGGCGATGGGTCACGGCCGAGAAACGAAGGTTGAACAGTTCAGCCTTCGCCTCCTGGAGGCGCTCGGCGAGCTCAACATCGGTGAGCTGATCGAGCTCTTCAGTGGTAATGCCCTTAGCCATTATTCACCATCCTCACGGGTAATAAAACGAGTCTTCATGGGGAGCTTGTGCTGGGCGCGGGACATGGCCTCACGAGCCAGCTGCTCGTCAACACCGGCCAGCTCGAACAGAACGCGGCCGGGCTTGACGTTGGCAACCCACCATTCGACTGAGCCCTTACCAGAACCCATACGGGTTTCGGCCGGCTTCTTCGTAAGCGGGCGATCCGGGAAGATGTTGATCCAGACCTTGCCGCCTCGCTTGACGTGACGGGTCATCGCGATACGGGCAGCCTCGATCTGGCGGTTGGTCACGTAGGCCGGCTCGAGAGCCTGGATGCCGTACTCACCGAAAGCCAGGGTGGTGCCACCCTTGGCCATGCCATGACGGTTCGGGCGGTGCTGCTTGCGATGCTTGGTTCGGCGGGGAATGAGCATGTAACTCAGGCCTCCGTTTCCTGGGTAGCGGGCGCCTCAGCTGCCGGAGCGGCGGGCGCCTCGGTGGTGGCCTGCTCGGCCTGATTCTGACGACCACGGTTACCGCCACGACGCTCACCACGGCGCTCGCCACGGCCACGGCCACCGCGACCACGCGGGGCCTCGGTCAGGGAGCGGTAGTACTCGACGTCGGTGACGTCACCGCGGTAGATCCACACCTTCACGCCGATGCGGCCGAAAGTGGTGCGGGCCTCGTAGAAGCCGTAGTCGATGTTGGCGCGCAGGGTGTGCAGCGGCACACGGCCCTCACGGTAGAACTCCGAGCGGGACATCTCGGCGCCGCCGAGACGACCGGAGCACTGCACGCGGATGCCCTTGGCACCGGCGCGCTGCGCGGACTGGATGCCCTTGCGCATGGCGCGCCGGAAGGAGACGCGGGATGCGAGCTGCTCGGCGATGCCCTGAGCCACGAGCTGGGCGTCGGCTTCCGGGTTCTTAACCTCGAGGATATTGAGCTGGACGGACTTGCCGGTCAGCTTCTCCAGGTCCTGGCGGAGGCGGTCAGCCTCGGCGCCACGGCGGCCGATGACGATGCCGGGGCGAGCGGTGTGGATGTCGATGACCACGCGCTCGTTGCGACGCTCGATGTTGACGCGGGACACGCCCGCGCGCTCGAGGTTCTTCTCGATCATCTTGCGGATCTTGATGTCCTCACCGAGGAAGTCGGCGTAGGTCTTGCCGGCCTCGTTGGAGTCCGTGAACCACTTCGAGCGGTGGTCCGTGGTGATACCAAGACGGAAACCTACCGGATTAACTTTCTGTCCCATTCTTAGGCCTCCTTGGTTCCGACGATGACGGTGATGTGACTCGTACGCTTCATGATCCGATTCGCACGCCCCTGGGCGCGCGGCTGGATGCGCTTCATGGTCGGGCCCTCATCCACGTAGGTCTCGAGGATCTCGAGAGCGGACTCATCGAAGCGCTCGCCGGCCTGGCCGGCTGCGTAACGGGCGTTCGCGATTGCCGACTGGACGATCTTGCGAACGTCGCGGGCAACAGCCTGGGGTGCAAACTCGAGCACGTCCAAGGCGTTGGTTGCATTCAAACCGCGGATCTCGTTGATCACTCGGCGAGCCTTCTGCGGCGTGACGCGGACGTAGCGCGCCTGTGCCTTTGCTTCCATTATTCTGCCTCTCCTGCCTTATCGGCGACGGCCCTTGCGATCGTCCTTCTCGTGACCCTTGAAGGTGCGAGTCGGAGCGAATTCGCCGAGCTTGTGGCCGACCATGGACTCGGTGATGAACACCGGCACATGCTTGCGGCCGTCGTGGACTGCGAACGTGTGACCAAGGAAGTCCGGGGTGATGACCGAACGGCGCGACCAGGTCTTGATGACGTTGTGGGTGCCCTTCTCGTTCTGCTCATCAACCTTCTTCTGAAGGTGATCGTCGACGAAGGGGCCCTTCTTCAAACTACGCGGCATAGCTGACTACTCCTATCGAGACTTCTTGCCGGTCTTGCGACGGCGCACGATGAGCTTGTCGCTGGGCTTGTTCGGATGACGGGTGCGAGATTCCTTCTGGCCCCACGGGGAGACCGGGTGACGTCCACCGGACGTCTTGCCCTCGCCACCACCGTGCGGGTGGTCGAACGGGTTCATGACGACACCGCGGACGGTCGGGCGGACGCCCTTCCAGCGCATGCGGCCAGCCTTGCCCCAGTTGATGTTCGACTGCTCGGCGTTGCCGACCTCACCAACGGTGGCGCGGCAGCGGGTGTCGACCAGGCGGATTTCGCCCGACGGCAGGCGCAGGTGGGCGTACTTACCTTCCTTCGCGACCAGCTGGACGGACGAGCCGGCCGAGCGGGCGATCTTGGCGCCGCCACCCGGGCGGAGCTCCACGGCGTGGATAATCGTACCGATCGGGATGTTACGGATCGGGAGGTTGTTGCCGGGCTTGATGTCCGCGTTCGGACCGTTCTCCACCATCGTGCCCTGCTTGACGCCTTCGGGGGCGAGGATGTAGCGCTTCTCGCCGTCGACGTAGTGCAGCAGCGCGATGCGCGCGGTGCGGTTCGGATCGTACTCGATGTGAGCGACCTTGGCGGGCACGCCGTCCTTGTCGTGACGACGGAAATCGATCACGCGGTACTGGCGCTTGTGGCCACCACCGATGTGACGCGTGGTGATACGACCGTGGTTGTTACGACCACCGGTCTTCGGCAGCGGGCGCAGCAGCGACTTCTCCGGCGTAGATCGGGTGATCTCGACGAAGTCGGCAACGCTCGAACCGCGACGACCCGGGGTCGTCGGCTTGTACTTGCGAATTCCCATGAGTGTTCCTCAATACTTCCCGTCGGCTTAGCCGACGATATCGCCGTAGATGTCGATGGTGCCCTCGCGCAGGGTGACGATGGCGCGCTTGGTGGCCTTGCGGCGGCCAATGCCATCGCGAGTGCGGCGGGCCTTGCCCTGACGGTTCTGGGTGTTAACCGAAGCAACCTTGACACCGAAGATCTTCTCGATCGCGATCTTGATCTCGGTCTTGTTGGCGCGCGGGTCAACGATGAACGTGTACTTGCCCTCGTCCTCGAGGCGGGCGGCCTTTTCGGAGGCTACCGGCTCGATGATGACGTCGCGAGGATCCTTGTTCTGGAACGCAGCGTGAGTCACTTCGTCTCCTCCTTGTTCGTCCATGCCTCGTAAGCAGCTTCGGTGAACACGACGTCGTCGGCGACGAGGACGTCGTACGCGTTGAGCTGGTCAAAGTAGAGCAAGTGTGCTTCCTGGGCGTTACGCAGCGACAGGATCGTCAGCTCGTCCGTGCGATCGACGACGACCAGCGCCTTGCGACCCTCGGTCACCTCGAGCAGGAACTTGAGTGCGACCTTGGTGGACGGCTTGTCGCCCTCCACGAAGCCCTTGACGATGTGCACGCGGTCATGCTTGGCACGATCCGAGAGCGACTGACGCAGAGCGGCAGCGATCATCTTCTTGGGGGTGCGCTGCGAGTAGTCGCGCGGGACAGGGCCGTGAACGACGCCGCCGCCGGTCCAGTGCGGCGCACGGATCGAGCCCTGGCGGGCGCGGCCGGTGCCCTTCTGGCGCCACGGCTTGATGCCGCCGCCGGAAACCTCACCGCGGGTCTTGGTCTTCGCGGCACCCGCGCGACGAGCGGCGAGCTGGGCGTTAACCACCTGGTGAAGCAGCGGAATGTTCGGCTCGAGACCGAAGACGGCCGAGTCGAGTTCCACGTTGCCGGCCTTCTTGCCGGTCAGATCAATAACGTCAACCTTGAGGTCCGCCATCGTTAGGCTCCCTTCGCGGCAGTACGGATCACGACGACGCCACCCTTGTTGCCGGGGATAGCGCCCGAGACAAGGAGAAGATCGTTCTCGGTGTCAACGGCGTGAATGGTCAGGTTCTGGACGGTGACGCGGGCGTTGCCCATGCGTCCAGACATCTTCTGGCCGCGGAAGACGCGACCGGGGGTTGCCGAAGCGCCGATCGAACCGGGCTTGCGGTGGTTGCGGTGCGCACCGTGCGAGGCGGAGACGCCGGCGAAGCCGTGACGCTTCATCGTGCCAGCGAATCCCTTGCCCTTCGACTTGCCGACGACGTCGACGCTCTGGCCGGCCTCGAACAGCTCCACGCCGAGCTCCTGGCCGAGCGTGTACTCGCCGGCGTCGGAGGTGCGGATCTCAGCAACGAAACGGCGAGGCTCGACGCCGGCCTTCTCGAAGTGGCCCGCGAGCGGCTTGGTGACGTTCTTGTTCTTCAGCTCGCCCGAGGCGATCTGCAGGGCCTCGTAGCCGTCGGTGTCCATGGTGCGAATCTGGGTGACAACGTTCTTGCCAACCTTGACCACGGTAACCGGAACGAGATTAGCGTTCTCGTCCCACACCTGGGTCATTCCTAGCTTAACGCCGAGGAGCGCCTTCACGGGCGCTGCGGCGGTCTTGTTCTTTGTCATGATGCGTTACCTCAGAGCTTGATCTCGACGCTGACATCTGCCGGGAGATCCAGGCGACGCAGGGTGTCAATTGTCTTCAGGGTCGGATCGACAATATCGATCAGTCGCTTATGCGTACGCATTTCGAACTGTTCGCGACTGTCCTTGTACTTGTGGGGCGAACGAATCACGGTAAAAACGCTGCGCTTCGTGGGCAGCGGCACCGGTCCCACAACCGACGCTCCAGTACGGGTAACTTCGTCGACGAGCTTTTTCGCTGCGTTGTCGATGACCTCGTGGTCATATGACTTCAGACGGATGCGGATCTTCTGTCCCGCCATGGCGTCGTCTCCCTCTCTCTACCTTCGGTGTTCACGTCCCCCGCAGTCGGGCGTGTCGCACCTGATGGAGGTAACAAACGAAGCCCTATGTGGTTTTGCGAACCCATTTTATGTACCGAATGCTTTCTGCCTTCGGCCAAGTTCACTCGCCCGGTCGTCCCGAGCAACTTTACTAGTATGACGTATCTTCCCCGGCCTTCGCCAACTTCAGCCGGCGATGGTGGCCAATCACACGCGCGGGGCGCGGTGTGGAGTTCTGTCCGGGGATCTATCTTAACACCGCACGCCGACCCCGACTAGGGTAGCCCCCTGTGAAGCGGCTGACAGGGTCGGGGCTAGAACTGCCTGGCTCTAGAGTTGCCCGACCCTAAAGCAGCCCGGCCCGCCGCGCGAACTCTGCCGGTGGGGTGTCATTGACATCGACAACGTCGGCCCCGCTCGCCCGCGCCGCCGCCAGGCCCGCCCGGGAGTCTTCGAAGACAAGGCAGTCGGCCGCCTCGACCCCGAGTCTCCTGGCTCCCAGGAGGTAGGGCCCCGGATCGGGTTTGCCGGGCACGTCGTCACTACCCGTCACGACGGTATTGAAGTACGTCTCCCCCAAGCTCTCAAGTGCGATGTCCACCAGATCCTTCGGCGTGGCCGTCACTAGCGCTTGGGCAATCCCCGCCTCGCGGAAGGCAACGAGCAGCTCACGCACTCCCGGCAACAACTCCACGAACGGGTAGGCCCGCTCGGCCATAAGCTCAGTGAGCTCGCCGAAAATCTCCATCGGCTCTGGCCGCGGCTTACCGCCACGCTCGACGGCGTCGGCAAGCCGGTTCGCGTGATCCAAGGTGGAGGCGCCGAGGATGAACTCGGTGTCCTCACTCCCCCACACCCCGCCGGCTGCCTTCACCACGTCCTCGGACAGCTCACCCCACGCCCACTCCGTGTCAACAATCGTGCCGTCCATGTCCCACAAGACGGCGGCGGGCAGCTTTCCAAGGAAGTCCAGATTCATGCCGCCATCCTATCGTGGCCCGCCGACAGGAGCGATCCGGGCCCGGCAGCCACTCACGTGCGGACCGCTCATGTGCGGGTCGGCCGCACACGGGCCGGCAACGTGCTGGCCCCCGCGTGGAATACACCGGGCCAACACGCCGGGCCAACATCCCGGCCGACACCCGCGGGAATAGCAGTGGGCCCCAGCCGAAGCTGGGGCCCACTCAAGCAATCAGAAGATTACTTGATGATCTTGGTGACTCGACCTGAGCCAACGGTGCGGCCACCCTCACGGATAGCGAAGCCGAGGCCCTCCTCCATGGCGATCGGCTGGATGAGTTCGACCGTCATCTCGGTGTTGTCGCCAGGCATGACCATCTCGGTGCCCTCGGGCAGCGTGATGACGCCGGTGACGTCCGTGGTACGGAAGTAGAACTGCGGACGGTAGTTGGTGAAGAACGGGTTGTGACGACCGCCCTCCTCCTTCTTCAGGATGTAGACCTGAGCCTCGAAGTTGGTGTGCGGGGTAATGGTACCCGGCTTGGCAACAACCTGGCCACGCTCCACGTCCTCACGGCGGGTGCCGCGCAGGAGCAGACCACAGTTCTCGCCGGCGTCGGCGTGATCCATCTGCTTGTGGAACATCTCGATACCGGTGACGGTGGTCTTCTGCGGGGCGCGGATGCCGAGGATCTCGACTTCCTCGTTGATGTTGAGCAGACCACGCTCGACACGGCCGGTCACCACGGTGCCACGGCCGGTGATGGTGAAGACGTCCTCAATCGGCATGAGGAACGGCTTGTCGAGGTCGCGGACCGGATCCGGGAAGTAGGAATCCACGGCGTCCATGAGCTCGAGGACGGAGTTAACCCACTTCTCCTCGCCCTCAAGAGCCTTCAGAGAGGAGATCTGGACCACGGGGGCGTTGTCGCCGTCGTAATCCTGCGAGGACAGGAGGTCACGGACCTCCATCTCGACGAGCTCGATGAGCTCCGGATCGTCAACCATGTCGCACTTGTTCAGCGCAACGATGATGTCCGGCACGCCAACCTGGCGGGCGAGCAGGACGTGCTCGCGGGTCTGCGCCATCGGGCCGTCGGTTGCGGCCACAACGAGGATGGCGCCGTCCATCTGAGCAGCACCGGTAATCATGTTCTTGATGTAGTCGGCGTGGCCCGGGGCGTCAACGTGCGCGTAGTGACGCTTCGGCGTCTGGTACTCAACGTGGGAGACGTTGATGGTAATACCACGCTGACGCTCTTCCGGAGCGTTGTCGACCTTGTCGAACGGGGTGAACTCGTTCAGTTCCGGGTACTTGTCCGCCAGCACCTTGGTGATAGCGGCGGTCGTCGTCGTCTTACCGTGATCGACGTGACCGATGGTGCCGACGTTCATGTGCGGCTTGGACTTGTCGTACTTGGCCTTGGCCACTTGCGCCCTCCTGGGACTAGATTGACTCTTTAGCTTGATCGCACGCCTGGGCGCGCACCGCTAAATGAATCTTACTTTTCTGCTACTTACTTGTAAATTCCAGCGGCTTACTCGCCGTGAGCCTTCTGGATGATCTCGTCCGAAACGTTCTTCGGAACTTCCTGATACTTCGCGAACTGCATGGTGTACACGGCGCGGCCCTGCGTCTTGGAACGCAGGTCGCCGACGTAACCGAACATTTCGGAAAGCGGAACCAGGGCGCGGACGATCTTGACGCCAGTGGCATCCTCCATCGAGGCGATCTGGCCACGACGGGAGTTGAGATCACCGATGACGTCACCCATGTACTCCTCCGGGGTACGGACTTCGACATCCATGATCGGCTCGAGAATGATCGGCTTGGCTCGCTTGATGCCCTCGCGGAACACCATCTGGCCGGCGATCTTGAACGCCATCTCCGAGGAGTCGACGTCGTGGTAGGCGCCGTCCTCAAGCGTGGCCTTCACGTTCACCATCGGGAAGCCGGCAAGCACACCGTTCTCCATGGCCGCCTGGATACCCTGGTCGACCGACGGGATGTACTCGCGCGGGACGCGGCCACCCGTGACCTCGTCCACGAACTCGTAGGTGACGCCCTCTTCGTTCTCCTCCAGCGGCTCGAAGGTGACGATGACCTTCGCGAACTGGCCGGAACCACCCGTCTGCTTCTTGTGGGTGTACTCGATGTGCTCGGCCTTGCCGCGAATGGTCTCGCGGTAAGCAACCATCGGCGCACCGACGTTCGCCTCGACCTTGAATTCGCGCTTCATGCGGTCCACGAGCACGTCAAGGTGGAGCTCGCCCATGCCGCCGATGACGGTCTGGCCGGACTCCTCGTCCAGGCGGACGGTGAAGGTCGGATCTTCTTCGGCGAGCTTCTGGATAGCGATGCCGAGCTTCTCCTGGTCGGCCTTCGACTTGGGCTCAACGGCCACGTGGATCACCGGGTCCGGGAAGGTCATCGACTCGAGCAGCATCGGGGCGTCGATCGCGGAAAGGGAGTCGCCCGTCGTCGTGTCCTTCAGGCCGATGACGGCGTAGATGTTACCTGCCGACGCCGAATCCACCGGCTGCTCCTTGTTGGAGTGCATCTGGAAGATCTTCGACACGCGCTCCTTCTTGCCCTTGGAGGCGTTGAGGATCTGGTCGCCCGGCTCGATCTTGCCCGCGTAGACGCGGACGTAGGTCAGACGGCCGAAGAACGGGTGCGCGGCGATCTTGAACGCCAGAGCCGCGAACGGCTCGGACGTCGCGGGCTTGCGCTCGATCACAACCTCCTCGTCCTTGACATCCATGCCCTTGATGAGGCCGATGTCGAGCGGCGAGGGCAGGAAGTCAACGACGGCGTCGAGCACCGGCTGCACGCCAATGTTCTTGTAGGCCGAACCGGCGAAGATCGGGTAGAGCTCGCCAGCGATCGTGAGCTTACGGATGCCGGCCTTGAGCTCGTCAACCGTGATCTCCTCGCCGCCGAGGTACTTCTCCAGAAGGGCCTCGTCGGTCTCGGCCACGGTCTCAACCAGCTCGTTGTAGAGTTCCTCCGCCTTGTCCGCGAGCTCGGCTGGGATTTCCTCTTCGACAACGATGGAGCCCATCGTGTCGTTGCCCTTGTCGTCCTTGGCCGGGAAGCGCAGCGCCTTCTTGTTCAGGACGTCAACGACACCGGACAGGTCTGACTCAGCACCGATCGGGAAGGCCATGACCAGCGGGGTCGCCTTGAGGCGATCGCGGATGGTCTGCACGGCGTGATCGAAGTCGGCGCCCATCTTGTCCATCTTGTTGATGAAGCAGATGCGCGGGACGTTGTACTTGTCAGCCTGACGCCACACGGTCTCAGACTGCGGCTCCACGCCTTCCTTGCCGTCGAACACCGCAACGGCGCCGTCGAGGACGCGCAGCGAGCGCTCCACCTCAACCGTGAAGTCCACGTGGCCGGGGGTGTCGATGATGTTGATCTGGTTGTTGTGCCAGAAGGTGGTGACGGCAGCCGACGTAATCGTGATGCCGCGCTCCTTCTCCTGCTCCATCCAGTCGGTGGTGGACGCACCGTCGTGCGTCTCGCCCATCTTGTAGTTCAGGCCGGTGTAGAACAGAATGCGCTCGGTCGTGGTGGTCTTACCAGCGTCGATGTGCGCCATAATGCCGATGTTGCGGACCTTGTTCAGATCCTTCTGTGGTGTATGTGCCACGTTTTGGCTCTCCTAAAATTCAGGCCGGGCGGCCGTTTTTACCAGCGGTAGTGAGCGAAGGCGCGGTTGGCCTCAGCCATACGGTGGACATCCTCGCGGCGCTTGACGGCGGCACCGAGGCCGTTGGAGGCGTCCATGATCTCGTTCTGGAGGCGCTCGAGCATCGTGTTCTCGCGGCGGTCGCGCGAGTAGTCCACAAGCCAGCGGATCGCGAGGGCGTTCGCGCGGTTCGGCTTGACCTCGGTGGGCACCTGGTAGGTGGCACCGCCGACGCGGCGGGAGCGGACCTCGAGCTGCGGGCGGATATTGTCCAGGGCGCGCTTGAGCACCTCAAGCGGCTCCTGGCCGGTCTTCTCGGCGACGCCGGCCAGCGCGCCGTAAACAATGCGCTCGGCGGTGGACTTCTTGCCGTCACGAAGCACGCGGTTGATCACCTGGGTGACCACGGGCGAGCCGTGGACCGGATCGTTAACGAGCGGGCGCTTGCGGATGGGACCCTTACGAGGCATTACTTCTTCTCCTTCTTCGCACCGTACTTGGAGCGGCCCTGGCCGCGGCTCTTCACGCCCTGCGTGTCAAGCGCGCCACGGACGATGTGGTAGCGAACGCCGGGGAGGTCCTTCACACGGCCACCGCGGACGAGCACGATCGAGTGCTCCTGGAGGTTGTGACCCTCGCCGGGGATGTAAGCCGTGACCTCAACGCCGGAGGAAAGGCGAACACGAGCAACCTTACGAAGAGCCGAGTTCGGCTTCTTCGGGGTGGTGGTGTACACACGCGTGCAAACGCCGCGACGCTGCGGGCTCCTCTTCAGGCCCGGGGTCGCGGAGCTGGACGCCTTGCTGGAGCGGCCCTTGCGGACCAGCTGCTGAATAGTAGGCACTACTTCTCCTGTATATGAGTTCAGATCGTCGAACTGCCCGCCTGCTCGGTCGAACGTGCGGGTGAAAGGACACCGTACCTTCCACGCGCCCACGGGCTGTCTTTATCGCCGGCGGCATGAGCAACTATCACCAATCCGGCGCCGCAACGCCACCCCGTGGGACGGGCACCGCGTTCCAGAATAGCGTTAGCGCGCCAATCCGGTCAAAGATTGTGACCGAAACGCGTGCGTGGCGCTACCCACACGGCGTCGTTCCCAGGGCCGTCCGGCAGGGGCGAACATGAGGGAACTCACCACGCCGGCACGCCCGAGTCGTAGACGCCTCCGAAGGTCTGCCTGCGGCCGGGTGTAGGATGCACAACGATTGACGTTCGCCCATGATGGAGCCTGCCATGACCACCGACCCCACCCAACATAGCGCGCCCGCCTCCGCCGGCCGCCTTCACCGCGGCCTTCGCGCCCGCCACCTCAACATGATCGCCATCGGCGGCGCGATCGGCACGGGGCTGTTCGTCGCTTCCGGCGCCACAATCTCCCAGGCCGGCCCCGGCGGCGCCCTGCTCGCCTACGCGCTGATCGGCATCATGGTCTTCTTCCTCATGCAGTCGCTGGGTGAGATGGCCACCTACTCCCCCGTTGCCGGCTCCTTCGGCGAGTACGGCACGCGCTACGTCAGCCCATCGTTCGGGTTCGCGATGGGGTGGAATTACTGGTTCAACTGGGCGATCACCGTGGCCGCCGAGCTCGTGGCCGCCGCGCTCGTCATGGCCTACTGGTTCCCGGATACGCCGTCGATCGTGTGGTCGGCACTCTTCCTCGTCATCCTTTTCCTTATTAATGCGATCTCCGCGCGCACGTTTGGCGAGGGCGAATTCTGGTTCGCCGCAATCAAGGTGGTCACGGTCCTCGTCTTCCTCGGCCTCGGCGTGCTCATGATCGCGGGCATCATGGGCGGCACCTCCCCCGGCACAGCGAACTGGACCACGGGCGACGCCCCGTTCGTGGGCGGCGGGCTCGGCATTCTGTCCGTGTTCATGATCGCCGGCTTCTCCTTCCAGGGCACCGAGATGGTCGGCATCGCGGCCGGCGAGGCCCAGGACCCCGACCGCACCATCCCCCGCGCCATCCATGCCGTCTTCTGGCGCATCCTCATCTTCTACATCGGCGCCATCGCCGTCATCGGCTTCCTCCTGCCCTACACCGATCCCGCGCTCCTCAACCCTGGCGGCGACATCGCTCTGTCCCCCTTCACCCTCGTCTTCGAGCGTGCCGGCATCGCCGCGGCGGCCGCGATCATGAACGCAGTCATCCTCACCTCGGTGCTGTCGGCCGGCACCTCGGGGCTGTACGCCTCCACCCGCATGCTTTACGGCCTTGCCAAGTCCGGCCAGGCTCCCGCGATTTTCGCGACGACGACCCGGCGCGGCATCCCCATGGCCGCCCTGCTCGCCACCACGGCGGTGGGCGCGGCCTCCTTCCTCACCTCCCTCATCGGCGACGGCGAAGCCTACACCTGGCTCGTCAACGCCTCCGGGCTGGCCGGGTTCATCACCTGGGTGGGCATCGCGTGGAGCCACTACAAGTTCCGCAAGGCGTACGTGGCCCAGGGCCACGACCCCGCCGAGCTGCCTTTCCGCGCGTCGTTCTTCCCCCTCGGACCGCTCCTGGCGCTCGCGATGACGCTGGTGGTGATCGTCGGCCAGAACACCGAGGCACTCCTGGGCGACACGGAGTTCATGTCGCTACTGTCCAGCTACATCGGCCTGCCGCTGTTCCTGGCGCTGTGGGCTGGGCACAAGCTCATCACGCGCGCGCCGGCGGTCAAGCCGCTGGAGGCGGATCTGACCCGGCGTTCGGACGCCGACTAACTGCGCGCCCCTGCGGGCTTCCTGAGCCCTCACGCCATTGACCACGTTCGATAGCATCACGGACATAGATCCGTATTTGAGCCGCTACTACTTCTATAGCCCTAAAGAGACCAGCAAGTCCTGGCTCTTCCCGCGGACTACCTGCTCGATTCCTCGACAACGGCAAGCCGCGCGCCCGAATCACCCAGGGTTCAAGTGTTCATCGAGACCTCGATGTCACTCGCAACGCGGGATTCCGGCGGAATGGCATATGCAGACTTCGGATCCAGCGTGAAGGTCACCGGAATCGTCTCTGGAATCAAGAACCCGCTCATCGGAAAGTCGACTACATACGTAGTGGATTGGCGCAAGATCGCCGCCACATATGCCGCGCGGCTGATGCTCTAGTAAGGAAGGACCATGATGAAGCACAAGGTTTTGATAACCGCGGCGCTGTATCTGGCAGCCCTCGCCGCATGCACGAATTCCGAGGCGCTTACTGTGCCCACCCTCCCGCGCGAGACGGAAGGCCCCCTAGCCGCTAAACTGAACACTCTCACCCGCATCGACGTTGCGGAGGGGTACGCCTGCCCCATTGTCGGGGACGATACGCTCATCGTCTTTTCCGAGCCGGTATCTGCGAGCGACGCCAAGTCGATCACGGTCGGAGACGTCACCATCAAGGTCGGCGAGTCTTTCGAGACCAGCGTCACGCATGAGATCCCAGATGGATTCGAATGCGGTGGCAAGCTCTACCCGCAGGCAGAACACGTCATCTTCCCCGGTGTCAACCTCGTCGACCTGGATTAGCGGCTCTTCCCAGTTCAGCGCGTGGTGCGCAAAGCTCGTGAATATGTCGGCTGCCGAATCCTATAGGAGCCTGGTTGGCCCCAGATTCACGACTTGTGTCGGGCGTAGCCGCTACGCCACAGGTACACGGCCACGACGGCGACCACCGTGAAGATGACGCCCCCACGGGAAGTGCGACAGCTGGGAGGACTGCTGGACCTGCGCGATCTCCTCCGCCGGGTTACCCTCGGCCAAGGCGAGGCTCGGTCCGGGCTGGGTATCGACAGCCGCAGTAGAAACGGTCGTTAAATGAGTGGTCTCCCCATAGGCGAGAGCAACGGGAAAGGCAAGGCGGATGGAAAGCGCCGCCGTGAAAGCACCAAGTCGCGCACGTCACGCCCCGCGCCAGCGCAGGTCCGCACAAAACGAGGCTGGGCCGGAAAGAATCCGGCCCAGCCTCACATTCTTCGCAGCCCTAGAAGTTCAGACCGTATCCGTAGCCCATCGACGTGTCGTAGTCGTCAAGCGAGCTGTAACCGTAGATGTCGTCGAACGAATCCAGGCCGCCGAACGTGTTGAGCTGCTCGTACTCCGAACGAGCCTCCGACGTCGGCTCCACCTTGACGTGGCGCAGCTGCTCCAGGCCGGTACCGGCCGGGATGAGCTTACCGAGGATGACGTTCTCCTTCAGACCATCAAGCGGATCGGACTTCGCGTTGAGCGCCGCCTCCGTCAACACCTTCGTGGTCTCCTGGAAGGACGCCGCGGACAGCCACGAGTCGGTGGCCAGCGACGCCTTCGTGATACCCATCAGCTCCGGACGGCCCGACGCCGGCTTCCCGCCTTCCGCCATCGCGGCGCGGTTGGCCTGCTCGAACTGGGCCACGTCCACCAGCTCACCCGGGAGCAACGTGGTGGTGCCGGCCTCGAGAACGGTGACGCGGCGCAACATCTGGCGCACGATGACCTCGATGTGCTTGTCGTGGATCTCCACGCCCTGCGAGCGGTACACGTTCTGCACCTCGGACACGAGGTGGAGCTGGGCCACGCGGCGGCCGGAGATACGCAGCACCTTCTTCGGGTCAACCGAACCCTCAACCAGCTGCTGGCCCACCGGTACGTGAGCGCCCTCGGGCACGAGGAGCTTGGCGCGCTTGGCCACCAGGTAGGTGAGGTCCTCGTCGCCGTCGTCGCGCTTGATGATGAGGCGGCGGGAACGCTCAAGGTCCTCGATCTCAAGGCGGCCGGCGGCCTCAGCGATCGGCGCCTCACCCTTCGGGGTGCGCGCCTCGAAGAGCTCCTGGACACGCGGCAGACCCTGGGTGATGTCCTCGGCCGACGCCGCACCACCCGTGTGGAAGGTACGCATCGTCAGCTGGGTGCCGGGCTCGCCAATCGACTGGGCGGCCACGATGCCCACGGCCTCGCCGATGTCCACCAGCTTGCCGGTGGCGAGCGATCGGCCGTAGCACTTGGCGCACGTGCCCACGCGCGAGTCACAGGTGAGGACCGAGCGCACGTGGATCTGCTTGATCCCCGCGGCGAGCAGGTTCTCGAGTGCGACGTCGCCGATGTCGGTGCCGGCCGCGACGACGACATTCCCGTCGGCGTCCAGCGCATCCTTGGCGAGCGTGCGTGCGTAGACCGACGTGTCGATGTCTTCGGAACGGATGAGCTCGGCGGATGCCCACTCGGCGGCCGAGACCTCCTTCTCGGTGACCTCGGTCGGAACGCCGTCCACCGTGGCCAGGCGCAGCTCGTTGCCGTCGGAATCGAGTGCCACGATCGGCTTGGGCAGGCCGCGGCTGGTGCCGCAGTCGGCCTCGCGAACGATGACGTCCTGCGCCACGTCCACCAGACGACGGGTCAGGTAGCCCGAGTCAGCCGTACGCAGAGCGGTATCGGCCAGACCCTTACGCGCACCGTGCGTTGCGGTGAAGTACTCGAGCGCCGACAGGCCCTCGCGGTAGTTCGACTTGATCGGACGCGGAATGATCTCGCCCTTCGGGTCGGCCACGAGGCCACGCATACCGGCAACCTGACGAATCTGCATCCAGTTGCCTCGCGCCCCGGACTGAACCATCTGGTTGATGTTGTTCAGGTCGTCGAAGTTCTTGCGCATCTCGTCGGCAACCATGTTGGTCACCTCAGTCCACAGGGCCACCAGGTCACGGCGGCGGTCCTCGTCGCGGATGTTGCCTTCCTGGAAGTCCTGCTCGATCTTCGCAGCGCGCTCCTCGGCCTCCTCCAGGATCTTCGTCTTGTTCGCAGGCGCGATCACGTCAGACACCGCGATGGTCACGCCGGAGCGGCCACCCCAGTAGAAGCCCGTCTCCTTCAGCGCGTCCAACGACGCCGCCGCGTCGACCTTCGGGTAACGCTCGGCAAGCTCGTTGACGATGCCGCCCAGCACCTTCTTGCCCACGGGCTCGTTGACGAACGGGAACGTGGTGGGAAGGGCGTCGTTGAACAGGGCGGTGCCGAGCGTGGTGGTGAGGATGACGTCGTCGCCCTCCTCGTACCCCTCGGGCGCAGCCCAATCGCGCGGCGGGATGATCTCGTCAGCCTTCCAGCGGATGTGAACCGGGGCGTTAAGGTGGAGCTCGCCCAGGTCGTGGGCCATCTCCGCCTCCGCAACAGACGTGAAGTAGCGCCCGGCGCCCACCTCGTTCTCACGCACGGTGGTGAGGTGGTACAGGCCGATAATCATGTCCTGCGCCGGCACGGTGACCGGGCGCCCGTCGGACGGCTTGAGGATATTGTTGGCCGACAGCATGAGTACGCGGGCCTCGGCCTGCGCCTCCACCGACAGCGGAAGGTGAACAGCCATCTGGTCGCCGTCGAAGTCCGCGTTGAAGGCGGAACACACGAGCGGGTGCAGGCGGATCGCCTTACCCTCGATCAGCTGCGGCTCGAAGGCCTGGATACCCAGGCGGTGGAGGGTAGGTGCGCGGTTGAGCAACACCGGGTGCTCCTGGATAACCTCTTCGAGCACGTCGAAGACCTCGTCACGCTGACGCTCGATGAGTCGCTTGGCGGCCTTGATGTTCTTGGCCAGCTCCAGGTCCACCAGGCGCTTCTGCACGAACGGCTTGAACAGCTCGAGCGCCATGGTCTTCGGCAGACCACACTGGTGAAGCTTGAGGGTGGGGCCAACCACGATAACCGAACGGCCCGAGTAGTCCACGCGCTTACCCAGCAGGTTCTGACGGAAGCGGCCCTGCTTGCCCTTGAGCATGTCGGAGATCGACTTGAGCGGACGGTTGCCCGCGCCCTGGACCGGGCGGCCACGGCGGCCGTTGTCGAACAGGGCGTCCACGGCCTCCTGAAGCATGCGCTTCTCATTGTTGACCATGATCTCCGGTGCCTTCAGCTCCAGCATGCGCTGCAGGCGGTTGTTGCGGTTGATGACGCGGCGGTAGAGATCGTTGAGGTCGGACGTGGCGAAGCGGCCGCCGTCGAGCTGCACCATCGGGCGAAGATCCGGCGGGATCACCGGGATCGCGTCGAGCACCATCGCCTCCGGCGGGGTGTTCGAGTGCAGGAAGGCGTTGACCACCTTGATGCGCTTGAGCGCGCGGGTCTTGCGCTGGGCGGTGCCGTTCTCGATTTGGTCCACGAGCAACTCGTGCTCGGCCTCCAGGTCGAAGCTCTTGAGGCGACGCTGAATGGCCTCCGCGCCGCGCGAAGCCTGGAAGTAGTCGCCCCAGCGGGTCTCCATCTCGCGGTAGGCGACCTCGTCGCCCTCCAGGTCGCCCACCTTGAGCTTGGTGAACTTGTCCCAAATTTCCTCGAGGTTGGCGATCTCGGCCTCGTAGCGGGCACGCACGCGGCGCGTGTCGGCCTGCGTGGAGCGCTTGATCTTGCCGCGCGACGCGGCGTCCTCACCGGCAGCCTCCGCCTCGGCCAGGGTCTGCTCCTCGGCCTTCAGCGCCTGCTCGACGGCGGCGTCGCGCTCCTTGAGCAGGTTCTCCCGCTCGAGCTCGTACTCGGCCGTGAGCGAGGGCATGTCATCGTGACGGCGCTGCTCGTCCACATCGGTGACCATGTAGGCCGCGAAGTAGATGACCTTCTCCAGGTCCTTCGGCGCGATGTCCAGCAGGTAGCCCAGGCGCGAGGGCACGCCCTTGAAGTACCAAATGTGGGTGACCGGCGCGGCCAGCTCAATGTGGCCCATGCGCTCACGGCGCACCTTCGAACGCGTGACCTCAACGCCACAGCGCTCGCACACGATCCCCTTGTACCGGGGGCGCTTGTACTTGCCGCACGCGCACTCCCAGTCGCGGGTGGGGCCGAAGATCTGCTCGCCGAAAAGACCGTCCTTTTCCGGCTTGAGCGTACGGTAGTTAATGGTTTCCGGCTTAGTGACGGTGCCGTGCGACCACTTGCGCACATCCTCCGACGTGGCAAGGGAGATCGAGAGTTGATCGAAAAGATTGACGTCGAGCAAGATTCCTACATCCTCAGTTCTTCACGCCTCAATTGTGGCCATTGGCAGGTGGAGCGGCGGGCGTTCGCCGCCCCACCCACAAGAGTCAGAAGTCAGAGCCGGACTCGAGCCCCTCGAGGCCGGTGGTGATACCTGCTGACTGCGGCGAACGGAAGGCGTCCTCGTCCGCATCCTGCAGCGAGATCGCGTTTCCGCCCGCGTCGAGGGCCTCCACGTTCAGGCACAGCGAACGCATTTCCTGAACGAGGACCTTGAACGATTCGGGCAGGCCCGGCTCGGGGACGTTGTCGCCCTTCACGATCGCCTCGTAGACCTTCACACGGCCAACCGTGTCGTCCGACTTGATGGTCAGCATCTCCTGCAGGGTGTGCGCGGCGCCGTAAGCCTCCAGCGCCCACACCTCCATCTCACCGAAGCGCTGGCCGCCGAACTGGGCCTTACCGCCCAGCGGCTGCTGGGTGACCATCGAGTACGGGCCCGTGGAACGGGCGTGGATCTTGTCGTCCACCAGGTGGTGAAGCTTGAGCATGTACATGTAGCCCACCGACACCGGATCCGGGAACGGCTCGCCGGTGCGGCCGTCGAACAAGCGAGCCTTGCCCGCGGCGTCAACCATACGATCGCCGTCTCGGTTCGGGTTCGTGTTCGCGAGCAGGCCGTTGAGCTCGTCGGACAGGACGCCGTCGAACACCGGGGTGGCCACGGTACGATCCGGGCCGGCCTTGACGGCCCGCTCGGGCAGACGCACGGCCCACTCTTCGCCGGCTTCGCGCGCCGCGGTGGCGTCCCAGCCCTGCTTCGCCACCCACCCGAGGTGGAGCTCGAAGACCTGGCCCAGGTTCATACGCGAGGGCACGCCCAGCGGGTTGAGCACGATGTCGACCGGGGTGCCGTCCTCCATGAACGGCATGTCCTCCACCGGCAGGATTCGCGAGATGACGCCCTTGTTACCGTGGCGGCCGGCCATCTTGTCGCCAATCGAGATCTTGCGGCGCTGAGCGATGTGCACGCGGACTGACTGACGGATGTCCGAGGGCAGCTCGTCGTGGTTCTCGGCTGAGAACTCCTTGACGCCGATGACGATACCGGACTGGCCGTGCGGGACGCGCAGCGAGGTGTCGCGCACTTCCTTCGCCTTCTCGCCGAAGATCGCGCGCAGCAGGCGCTCCTCCGACGTCAGCTCGGTCTCGCCCTTCGGGGTGATCTTGCCAACCAGGATGTCGCCGGCCACGACCTCGGCGCCCACGCGGATGATACCGCGCTCGTCGAGGTGGGAGAGCATCTCCTCCGACACGTTCGGGATGTCCCGGGTGATCTCCTCCGGGCCCAGCTTCGTGTCACGCGCGTCGACCTCGTGCTCCTCGATGTGGATTGAGGTCAGAAGGTCCTCTGACTGGCAACGCTGAGAGACGATGATCGCGTCCTCGTAGTTGTAACCGTTCCACGCCATGAAGGCCACGAGCAGGTTCTGGCCGAGCGCGAGCTCGCCGCCCTCGGTGGCCGGGCCGTCCGCGATGAGCGAGCCCTTCTCCAGGCGATCGCCCTCGCTCACCACGACCTTCATGTTGGTGCAGTTGCCCGGGTTGGAGCGCTCGAACTTCGTCAGTCGGTACGTGAAATACGTGCCCTCGTCCTCTTCCACGGTCACGTGGTCGGCCGAGACCTCGGTCACGACGCCGCCCGCGCGGGCCACGAGAACATCTCCCGCATCGACCGCTGCGCGCATCTCAATGCCCGTGCCCACGAGCGGGGCGACCGGCTTGATGAGCGGCACGGCCTGACGCTGCATGTTCGCACCCATGAGGGCTCGATTCGCGTCGTCGTGCTCGAGGAACGGGATGGCGGCGGTACCCACCGACACCATCTGACGCGCCGAGACGTCCATGTAGTCGACCTCGTCGGCTGGGATCAGCGCCGGCTCACCGCCGGGGAGGCGAACGAGGACTTCCGCCTCGAGGAACTTCCCGTTCTCATCCATCGGCGCGGCGGCCTGAGCGACAGTGTAGCGGTCCTCATCCGCAGCATCGAGGTAGTCGATCTGGTTGGTGACAACCCCGTTTTCGACCTTGCGATACGGGGTCTCAATGAAGCCGAACGCGTTGACACGGCCGTAGGTGGCCAGCGAGCCGATCAGGCCAATGTTCGGACCTTCCGGGGTCTCAATCGGACACATGCGCCCGTAGTGGGACGGGTGGACGTCTCGCACTTCCATCGACGCGCGGTCACGCGACAGGCCGCCCGGGCCGAGAGCCGACAGGCGGCGCTTGTGGGTCAGGCCCGCCAGCGGGTTGTTCTGGTCCATGAACTGCGACAGCTGGGAGGTTCCGAAGAACTCCTTAATCGCGGCAACGATCGGACGGATGTTAATGAGCGACGACGGCGTGATCGCCTCAGCATCCTGGGTGGTCATACGCTCGCGGACCATGCGGTCGAGGCGGGCCAGACCGGTGCGCACCTGGTTTTGGATCAGTTCACCAACGGCGCGGATGCGGCGGTTGCCAAAGTGGTCGATGTCGTCGTCCTCCACCACGACCTCACGGCCGGCGTCGACGGTCACGGTGGTCTTCTCCCCCGCGTGCAGCGCGAGGAGGTAGCGCAGGGTGGCGGTGATGTCCGACAACTGGAGCTGACGGTCCTTGCCCTCCGGGTCAAGGCCCAGCTTCTTGTTGAGCTTGTAGCGGCCCACGTTCGCCAGGTCATAGCGCTTGGGGTTGAGATAGAAGTTGTTGAGCAGCGTGCGGCCGGCCTCGGCCGTGGGCGGCTCGCCCGGGCGAAGCTTACGGTACAGATCCTGGAGGGCCTCCTCCTGGGTGTGAACCGTGTCCTTCTCCAGGGTGTCAATAAGGATCGGGTACTGCGCGAACTCCTCGCGGATCTCCGCCTCGGTCATGCCAAGAGCCTTGAGGAACACGGTCACCGACTGCTTACGCTTGCGGTCCACGCGAACGCCCACAGAATCGCGCTTGTCGATCTCAAACTCCAGCCACGCACCGCGCGAGGGGATGATCTTCGTGTTGTAGATCAGCTTGTCCGAGGTCTTGTCCGCGCTGCGCTCGAAGTACACGCCCGGGGAACGCACCATCTGGGACACGACCACGCGCTCGGTGCCGTTGATGATGAACGTACCCTGCGGGGTCATGAGCGGGAAGTCACCAATGAAGGTGGTCTGAGACTTGATCTCGCCCGTCTCATAGTTCTGGAACTCGGCCGTCACGTAGAGCGCGGCGGAGTAGGTCAGGTCCTTCTCCTTGCACTCGGCGATCGACGCCTTCTCGCCTTCGAGGTGCGGGTTGGACAGCACCAGACCCATGGTCTCAGCGGTGTTCTGGATCGGGGAGACCTCATCAAAGATCTCCTCAAGACCAGACTTCTCATCCGTGGCAGCGTTCTTGCGCCACTCCTCCGAGCCGATCAGCCACCCGTAGGAGGAGGTCTGAAGTCCGAGAAGGTCCGGGACCGGCAGCGGCTCGTGGAGCTTAGCGAAAGACACGCGATCCGAGGCGAGCTTGCCGTCAACAAAGGTGGTATTAAAGGTGCGCGAAGCAGCCAAAGGGTGATCCTTCCCTCTATGTCGGTTAGGCCGTGCGCGAGGCCGTCACCAGCACAAACCTCGAGCTAGGGATGCATCCTTGCGAGAGCTCCTAGCTAACCTGGGCATGGCAAATGAAAGTCCGCGCAAGTTTCAAATTTACCGCTTTGGCGTAGGGAAGTCTATCCCCCGCCCTGTGGAAGGGGTCACGACACCTATGTAGCACCCGCGATCCTCGAATCACCTCGCTGCGGTCGCTGCAGAAGAGGGTTCCTCGATGCACAGGGCCATGTGATTCCGGCAATGCCGGCTCCCAAGACTATCGCACGCCACGCCCGCCAATGCAAGTACCGGCCCGGCGTGTGGAAAAGCCCCCGCGCTGATCCGGAAGGATCAAGCGCGGGGGCCCATGCGGCTAGGCCGCAAAAATTACTTGAGCTCCACCTTGGCGCCGGCGGCCTCGAGCTTAGCCTTGGCCTCCTCAGCGGCCTCCTTGGCAACGCCCTCGAGGACGGGCTTCGGAGCGCCGTCAACGAGGTCCTTGGCCTCCTTCAGGCCGAGCGAGGTCAGAGCGCGGACCTCCTTGATGACCGCGATCTTGGTGGCGCCGGCATCAGCGAGGATGACGTCGAACTCCGACTTCTCCTCCTCAGCAGCGGCGGCTTCGCCAGCAGCCGGGGCGGCAGCAGCGGCGACGGCGACCGGAGCGGCGGCCTCGACGTCGAACTCCTCCTCGAACTTCTTCACGAAGTCGGAGAGCTCGATCAGGGTGAGCTCCTTGAAAGCATCGATGAGCTCGTCAACAGTGAGCTTGGCCATGGTAGACCTTCCTTCCTTTGCCTACTTGCGAGGCAGTTCCCTCAGGTGAGGATTTAACAATTGGTGGGTGCTGCTAGGCAGCGGCTTCCTGCTTCGCACGCAGGGCGTCAACGGTACGGACCGTCTTCGTGGCGGATGCCTTGAAGACGAATGCAGCCTTGACCATCGAAGCCTTGAGGGCTCCGGCGGCCTTCGCGAGGAGAACCTCACGCGACTCAAGATCAGCAAGGGCCTTGACGCCGTCGACGTCGAGGATCTGGCCTTCCATCACGCCGGACTTGAGCACGAGCTTGTCGTTGTCCTTCGCGAAGTTCTTCAGTGCCTTGGCTGCGGAAGCGATGTCACCGGTGACGAAAGCGAGGGCGGTGGGGCCGGTCAGGTCTGCATCCAGACCCTCAACACCAGCGTCCTTCGCAGCGATGCGCACGAGCGTGTTCTTAGCGACGTGGTAACGCACATCAGAGCCGAGCGCGCGGCGCAGAGTCTTCATCTGCTCCACGGTCAGTCCGCGGTACTCCGTCAGAAGAACGGCGTCAGAGTTACGGAATTCTTCCGTCAGCTGCGCGATCTCTGCAGACTTTTCGGTCCGCTTCATGGGACCTCCTTCCGATGGTTTGCCACAGTTTTCACGCAATAAAAAACCTCGCGCACGCAGGCACGAGGAGATTCACGAAGAATAATTCTCTTGTCATACCTACGCGGGTTTTCATTGAATGAAATTAACTCCGAAGAGACCTGCGGTCTTGGGCATGAATCAGACTAACGCCTTCGCCCCAGCCGGGCAAGGCCGCGCGGGCGAACGTGCGTCACTTCACGACGCCGTTGCTCGCCTCGCACCCTCACTGCCCGTGTTCGCGTAGCTCGTGGGAGATGCGATGGACGAGCATGTCGAGGGCCACGAGGTTGCGCCCGCCCTCGGGAATAATGATGTCGGCCCGGCGCTTGGAGGGCGCCACGTACAGTTCGTGCATCGGCTTGACGGTGGTCAGATATTGCTGCTCCACCGATTCGATCGTACGCCCGCGCTCGATCACGTCGCGCTTGACGCGGCGCAGGATCCGCACGTCGGCGTCGGTCTCCACGAACAGCTTGACGTCGAACATGTCGCACAGGCGCTCCTCGACGAAGAGCACGATCCCCTCCACGAGGATGACGGGCGCCGGCTCGATCCGGATCGTCTCCTTCGCCCGCGTGTGCTGGGCGTAGTCGTACGTGGGGCAGTCGATCGCCTGGCCGCCGATGAGTTGGTGGAGCTGGTCGATCATCAGGTCGTTGTCGAAGGCGTCCGGGTGATCGTAGTTGAGCTTGGCGCGTTCCTCGAGCCGCAGGTCGTCGTGAGGGCGGTAGTAGTTGTCGTGGAAAACGACCGCGGTGCGCGGAGCGAACTTCGCCTCGATCGCCCGGGTCAAGGTGGTCTTCCCACTACCGGTACCGCCCGCGATCCCGATCACCATCGGCTTAGCCATACGCGCTCCTCTTCCCGCTCCCACTCAAGTCTGACGTGGTGAATATAGGGCAAAGGCCCGCACGTTGGTGCGGGCCTTTGCCGATAACACTTAGGCGTCGTTGTCGGCCAGCTTCGACACGTCCAGGCGGATGCCCGGGCCCATCGTGGTCGACACGGTTGCCTTCTTCACGTAGCGGCCCTTAGCCGAGGACGGCTTGAGGCGCAGGACCTCTTCGCGAACAGCCACGTAGTTCTGGTAGAGCTGCTCGGTGGTGAACGAGGTGTTGCCCACGATGAAGGCGAGGTTGCCGTGCTTGTCCACGCGGAACTCGATGCGGCCGCCCTTGATGTCCGAGACAGCCTTGGCCACGTCCATGGTCACGGTGCCGGTCTTGGGGTTCGGCATGAGGCCGCGGGGGCCGAGCACGCGGCCCAGGCGGCCGACCTTGCCCATCATGTCCGGGGTGGCCACGGCGGCGTCGAAGTCGGTCCAGCCGCCGGCGACCTTCTCGATCAGCTCGTCGTCGCCGACCTCGTCCGCACCGGCGTCGATCGCGGCCTGGGCGTTCGGGCCCTGGGCGAAGACGATGACGCGGGCAGTCTTGCCCGTGCCGTGCGGAAGGATAGCCGTTCCGCGAACCAGCTGGTCAGCCTTGCGCGGATCAACGCCCAGGCGGAACATCACTTCGACAGTGGAGTCGAACTTGGTCACGGAGGTCTTCTTGGCAAGGTCCATCGCCTCCAGCGGGGTGTAAAGCTCACCCGGCTGAATCAGTTCAGCGGCCTTGCGGTAATTCTTAGAGCGCTTTGCCATGTCTGCATTTCTCCTAGTTGGCAGTCGTGGGAAACGAACCCGCTCCGGGCTCTACCACGGCGATCGATGATCGCTAATTAAATCTCGTCGGTGGTGACGCCCATCGAACGCGCGGTGCCAGCGATGATGCGAGCGGCGTTGTCGATGTCGTTAGCGTTCAGGTCCGGCTCCTTGGTCTTGGCGATCTCGCGCAGCTGATCTGCGGTGAGGTGGCCGACCTTGTTGGTGTGCGGGACACCGGAACCCTTCGCGATTCCCGCTGCCTTCTTAATGAGCTCAGCAGCCGGCGGGGTCTTGGTCACGAAGTCGAACGAGCGATCTTCGTAGACGGTGATCTCGACCGGGATGACGTTTCCACGCTGGGACTCGGTCGCGGCGTTGTAGGCCTTGACGAAGTCCATGATGTTCACGCCATGCTGACCCAGCGCGGGGCCAATCGGCGGTGCAGGGGTAGCGGCTCCAGCTTCGATCTGGAGCTTAATCAGACCTGCAACCTTCTTCTTGGGTGGCATATTTGATCCTTCTTGTTTATCTACAAACCGCCATCATGGCAACGATGGCGGGCGCCCAACGGCGGCAAAGAAGCGGTGTGTTTCCACGCCCGGTTCGGAGAAACCGGGTTAGTCCATCTTCTCCACTTGGCCGAAGGACAGGTCGACCGGGGTTTCCTGGCCGACAAGAGTCATGAGCACGGTGAGCCTCTGGTTCGCCGCGTCAACCTGAGAAATTGTAGCGGGCATTCCGACCCACGGCTCCGTGGTAAGTGTCACGGTCTCGCCAACCTCGTAGTCGGCAACGATGGCCGGGGCGCCCGAGGTAACGGGCTTTCCAGCGGCCTTGGCCGCCTCGGCGGCCTCCTGCTCGACCACGGGGGTGAGCATTTGCACGACCTCGGATTGCGTGAGCGCCACCGGATCACGGCCGTTGCCCACGAAGCCGGTCACACCGTTCGTGTCCTGAACGGTCCGCCACGAATCGTCCGTCATCTCCATCCGGATGAGGGCATATCCTGGCATGCGCACGCGCGTCACCAGCTTACGCTGGCCCTTCTTGACCTCGAACACCTCTTCCATCGGCACCTGAACTTCGAAGATGTAATCTTCCATGTTCATGGTGTGAGCACGCGATTCGATGTCCTGCTTGACGCGCTTTTCGTAGCCGGCGTACGTGTGTAGCACGTACCAGTCGCCCGGCAGCCCGCGCAGGCGCGCCCGCACGGTCTCCTCCGTCACGACGCCGTCGTCCTCAGGCGCGGCCTCGGACTCGGGAGCGTCCAGCTCAGCTTCCACCTCCGACACGGCGGCAACCGGCGCCGCGGCGTCGTCCACGGAAAGCTCCTCGAGATCCTCGACGCCAGCCGTAGCTTCGGCGTCGACCGGCAGTGCCTGCTCGGGCTTGTCGGAGAAAATATCGTCGTTCGATTGAGACATTGATTCCCTATTCCTAGCCAAAGATCCAGAACATGGCCTGGTTGAAGACCACGTCAATCACGCCCACGAACACCATGACCACGGCCACGAAGAACACGACTGTGAGGAAGAGCTGCCACAGCTCCTTGCGGGTGGGGCGCTGGACCTTCTTGAGCTCGGCGACAACCTCCTTGAAGAAGGTAATAATGCGCTGCCACAGGCCCTTGGACTCGGACTCGCGTCGAGATGCTGCTTGGCTCACTAGGGTGTCCTCTCGGTAATGTGGAAAACGACCCTAATCTAGGGCCGCCTTCATTGCAGGGCAGGAGGGACTCGAACCCACAACCGCCGGTTTTGGAGACCGGTGCGCTACCAATTGCGCCACTACCCTAAAGACGTCAGAACTATTATGCCTGATGTCGCTGTGGTGTTGCCAATGAGCAACTCGCAACAGTCTAGTGACAAACGCGCCGCAGGTCTAGGCGGCTGGGGGTTACCCTGCTGTAATTTGGACCACTTGGCCCGCTTTTCGGAATGATTCTTCCTGATCGGCGCACTTCGTGCGACCATAGTGACCATGGCAACAGAACCACGCAATAGAGTCTCCCAGCGCCTCGCGGCGCTCCAGCCCTCGGCCACCCTGGCCGTTGACGCGAAGGCTAAGGCCCTCAAGGCCGCCGGCCAGCCTGTCATCGGCTTCGGCGCCGGCGAACCGAACTTCCCCACCCCGGCCCACATCGTCGCCGCCGCGATTGATGCAGCCTCCGATCCGAAGAACCACAAGTACACGATCGCCAAGGGTCTGCCCGAGCTACGCGCGGCGATTGCGGAGAAGACGAAGGCCGACTCGGGCGTCGTCGTCGATCCGGACAACATCATCGTGACCAACGGCGGCAAACAGGCCGTCTTCCAGGCGTTCGTCTCGCTGCTCGACGACGGCGACGAGGTCATCCTTCCCGCCCCGTACTGGACCACCTACCCCGAGGCGATTACCCTGTGTGGCGGCGTGCCCGTGGAGGTCTTCGCCGGCTCGGACCAGGACTACAAGGTGACGGTGGATCAGCTGGAGGCCGCGCGCACGGACCGCACCAAGGTACTCCTGCTGTGCTCCCCGTCCAACCCCACCGGCTCGGTCTACACCCCCGATGAGCTACGCGCGATCGGCGAGTGGGCGCTGGACAACGGCATCTGGGTGATCTCAGATGAGATCTACGAGCACCTCATCTACGCGGGCGAGATGGCCTACATCCTGCGCGAGGTGCCGCAGCTGCAGAACCAAACGATCATCGTCAACGGCGTGGCCAAGACGTACGCGATGACGGGCTGGCGCGTGGGCTGGATGCACGGCCCGGCTGACGTGATGAAGAAGGTGGCGAACTTCCAGTCCCACATCACCTCCAACGTCAACAACGTGGCCCAGCGCGCCGCGATCGCGGCCCTCACTGGCGACCAGGGCGTGGTGGAGGAGATGAAGGAGGCCTTCGACCGCCGCCGGAAGACCCTCGTGACGATGCTGCGGGAGATCGAGGGCTTTGAGGTACCGGAGCCCACCGGCGCCTTCTATGTGTTCCCCAACGTCCAGGCCGTGCTCGGCAAGGAGATCAACGGCCGGGTGGCCACCACCACCTCCGAGCTGGCCGAGATCATCCTCGAGGAGGCCCAGGTGGCTGTCGTGCCGGGCGAGGCCTTCGGCGCGCCGGGCTACATCCGCCTCGGCTACGCGCTGGGCGATGAGGACCTGGTGGAGGGTGTGGAGCGCATTCAGCGCCTGTTCGCATAAGCCCCTATCTGGCTGGCTCGCCCGGGCGGTTTGCCCGGGCGAG